>CAYNWJ010000051.1:0-14972 GCA_964400815.1 uncultured bacterium | reverse complement strand
GAATTCTCCAAGGCTGTGCCCCGCCGCGCAGGCGGGCGTGACACCGTGATCGATGAGCACCTCGGTTATTGCCGCCTCCACGGTGAAAAGGGCGGGCTGGGTATGGAGTGTGCGGGAGAGCTTGTCCATGGGCCCCTCGGCGCACAGTTCGAGGATATCGCAGCCCGCGATGCCGGACGCGCAGTCGAAGACGGCGAGGGCCTCGGGATACCTGTCCGCGACGGCGGCACCCATGCCGACCGCCTGTGCTCCCTGTCCGGGGTAGAAAAAGACCGGTTTCATAATCAGTACCTCAACAAACTGGCGCCCCAGGTCATCCCGCTGCCGAACCCGACCAGAACGACGGTATCGCCCGATCCGACGAAGCCTTCTTCGAGCGCCTCTGCAAGGGCGATGGGGATGGTTGCGGCGGACGTGTTGCCGTATTTCGATATATTCACGAATGCTTTTTTCTCGTCGATGCCGAGTTTTCTGGCCGTGCTGCGAATGATGCGCAGATTCGCCTGGTGCGCAATCAGAACATCCATGTCATCCGTGCCCAGCCCGTTCTTGTCGAGAATGGACCGGACGCTTTCAGCCATGGTGGTTGTGGCCTCCCGGTAGAGCCCCTTGCCGGTCATTTTGAGATAGTGCAGGCGGTTTTCGATGGTCTCTGCGCTCGCGGGATTACGCGACCCGCCGCCCGGCATGTACAGAAGGTCCGCCTTGGAGCCGTCCGAACCGATGACAGTATCCACGATCCGTCCGCCCCCGCCGCCGGCGGCAAGAACGGCGGCCCCGGCGCCGTCGCCGAAGAGGACACAGGTGTTCCTGTCTGTCCAGTCGACGATCCTCGAGAGCGTTTCCGTCCCGATGACGAGCACGGTCCCGGCCGATCCAGAGCGTATCATCGACGAAGCGATCGAGAGGCCATAGATGAAACCCGTGCATGCGGCGGTCAGATCGAACGCCACGGCGTTTCCGGCCCCGATCATGTCCTGAATGAAACATGCGGTCGCGGGAAAGGGCATCTCGGGGGTCATGGTCGCGACGATGATGCAGTCGACATCACCGGCCTCGATACCCGCGGAAGCCAGGGCCTTTACCGCGGCATCGGCGCCCAGTGTCGCGGCAGTCTCGCCCTCCGCTGCGATATGCCGTGTTTCAATGCCGGTTCGCGTTCTGATCCATTCGTCGGATGTTTCCACCATTTCTTCGAGTTTATGGTTGTCCCAGACCTCCGGAGGCAGTGAAAAACCGAGGCCCCGTATCGTCGGATACTCAATCATGTGGTCTCGCTTGTTTTTGAGAATTCCATTCTGATCTGGCGGTTCATGTCACGCTCGACAAGCATCCGCGCCACCCTGACCGCGTTGCTGATCGCAACAGGCGTCGAATTTCCGTGGCAGATGATCGAGATGCCGTCCACACCGAGAAGAGGCGCGCCACCGTAATCCTCCGGGCTCATGTCCCGTTTGATCTCCGCGAAAGCGGGCTTGAGAAGCGCAGCGCCGGTCTTTCTGATCATACTGTTCGATATCTTGCCGCGCAGTGCGTGCGTCACGAAACCGAACACGCTTTCGGCGAACTTGAGGAGAACATTGCCCACAAAACCGTCGCACACAACCACATCGGCCTTTCCTTCGAAGATATCGCGCCCCTCCACGTTGCCGATGAAGTTCAGGTTCGATTTTTCGAGGATATCGTATGCCTGAAATGTCAGTTCGTTCCCCTTCGAGCGTTCCTCGCCGATGCTCAGGATCCCGACACGGGGGTTTTCGTATTCCAGCACATGCCGGGCGAAAATGGACGCCATCACCGCGAACTGATACAGGTTTTCAGGCTTGCAGTCGGTGTTCGCCCCCACATCGAGAATGGTGACGATATTCTTCTTCGATGGAAATATACTGAGAATGGCCGGACGCAGCACACCCTTGAGCCGGCCCATATAAAGCAGAGAAGCCGCCATCGCCGCGCCTGTATTGCCCGCGGAAATAACGGCTTCGACTTCACCGTTCCTGCACAGCCTGTTCGCCACGACGATCGATGAATTTTTCTTCGACCGTATGGCGCGGGCCGGCGATTCGTGCATTTCGATCACTTCAACCGCATGAACGACATTGAGGCGTTCGCGCAGGGATTCGATGGACCTGACCGCACGCTTTCCGGCCGAAAGCTCTTCGAAGGTCCTGTCAATGGACGCCTGAACGAGCTCCTCATCGCCCACGAGCGTGATGGCGATATCGGGAAACGTTTTCAGGGCCGCAACGCTTCCCTCGACAAGTACGCCGGGGACATTGTCGCCGCCCATGGCATCGATCGCAATCCGTATGGTTGTTCCCGCCATTCCCGCACCCGGTTAGGCTTCGGTGGGCTCGATAATCTGCCTGTCTTTGTAGTAGCCGCAGCCGGGACACACCCTGTGCGGCATGATGGGCTGTCCGCAATGGGAACAGGTGGCGACCGCAGGATTGGAAAGGTTCCAGTGGGAACGTCGCTTTCCCTTGCGCGATTTCGATGTTTTTCTTTTCGGTACGGGCATTATGAATCTCCTTTCGAAATGTCAGCGTGCAGGCAGCACTTCATGAAAGCATTGGTAAAGATTATCACTCTTCGCCGGCGTCCTTCGAATCACCGTCGAGCAGGTCCTCGAGCTTCTTCCATCTGTCGTCGACACGGGTCTCGCCGCAGGAACAGGTCTCCTCGTTCAGATTGGTCCCGCAGACCGGGCACAGTCCACGGCAGTCATCGCTGCACAGCGGCTTCAGTGGAATTTCGAGAATCAGAGCGTCGCGGACGAATTCGGTGATGTCCACCGTCTTCTCGTCGTGGCGGACATATATGAGCCGCGTCTCGTCATCGCCTTCCTCATCGAAATCCGGGTATTCACCGGCATCCTCACCCACCCGAAGGTGGCGGGCCACGAATTCGAATTCACCCGAAACGTCGAAACAAAATTCATCGAGACAGCGCGAACACCCGGCCATGATCTCGGCTCTGACCTGGCCCATGAATCGTACAATCTCACCATCGCGGGCGAAAGAACACGAAACAACGACCGGACCCCGGACCGTAAAATCGTCGGAACCGAGTTCGAGTGAAGCGGCATCCGCCCGCAGCTCGAACGCATCCCTTTTTTCGTGTATGCCAAACAGTTCAATTTTCATAAGATATCTTTATATTATACAAAACGGTATCATGAAAGTCAAGATTTTATTGGCCCCGGCGCCCCCTCATTTTCCGGCAGACATAATTATTTCGGTGGGTTTCAATTGCAGAACCGGGATTTTCGGGATTACGGGATGAACCACGATTACAATCCTGTCAATCCTTGAATCCCATTAATCATGGTTCAAGCGGCGTACGGATTATCGGCAAGTCCACTCCACACGCAGACGGCGCCGCAGCCCCGCAGTACAGCCTGCGCCGGCCGGGCGCCGTTCCAATTTCCGGATTTCGGGATGGCCCCGCAACACGCTACAGATCGGTTTCATCGCCGAAGATATAGGCGATTTCCTTTGCCGCATTTTCGGGCGAATCCGACGCGTGCACGGCGTTCTCCGTCAGCGACCGCGCGAACCGTTTCCGTATCGTTCCCCCGGCCGCCTTCGCGGGATCTGTCGCGCCGATGACTTCGCGCACGTAGTCGACGCAGTTGTCATGCTCGAGTATCAGCTCCACGATGGGGCCGGATGTCATGAACGAGACCAGTTTCTCGTAAAACGGTTTGCCGCGGTGGACCTCATAGAATCCCTCGGCCCGTTCGCGGGTGAACCGTTCCATGCGCATGTTCACGATGGCGAGCCCCTTCTTTTCGAGGGCGTCGATGACCGCGCCGATGTTGCGGTCCTCGATCACGTTGGGCTTGATGAGCAGCAGCGTCCTTTCCATGTGTTATTCCTCCTCCTCTTCGTCATCCAGTTTCAGGTAGGTTTCATCGCTTACGAACAGCTTGACAAGATCGGGATCCAGACGGCCGTTGTCCGCTTCCTCATTGAGGATCTTGAGGGTGATGTTCAAAGGGAGGGGCGGCTTGTAGGGCCGGTCCTTTGCCGTCAGGGCGTCGTAAATGTCGGCGATCGCCAGCATGCGCGCCTGTATGGGTATGTCGTCGGCCGTGAGCCCGTTGGGATAGCCCGTGCCGTTGAGCATCTCGTGGTGTGTGGCGGCGATGGCGGGGACGTTGATGAGCTCGTCGGTGAACGGAATCTTTTCGAGAATATTGAGCGTGTGACGCACGTGACTCTCGATCTCCCTGCGCTCATTCGCGGTCAGGTTTCCCTTGCGGACCAGGAGGTTGTCGTATTCCTCCCCTGTCAGGTACGGTTGTTCCGCGCCGTCGATGTCGGTGTAGGTCTTTCCGGCTATCCTTTCCAGATGTTCGCCGTCCTCATCCGAATAGAACTTGGGCTTGTTGATGCGCTGAACAAGATCGAGGTCAGCCTCGACAGAAGCGATATGTGCTTCGGTCTCTTCTTCGATCCGCTGGAGTTCCTCCTCGGACAAGCGGGGATCCGCAAGCCTGCGCTCCAAGGATTTGAGTTCGATGTCGCGGATGATATAATGAAAGCGGTTTCTGACAGCCTCCAGCTCGGAGTCGGTGAGCTTGTTCACCTTGTCGAGGACCCGCTCCCGCACGCCGATCTTGCCGATATCGTGCAGGAGGGCGGCGATACGCACCTCGTTCATGAGCTCGTCGTCGAAAAACACATCGGCGAAGGGTCCATCCGCCTGTCTGTTCACCGAATCGGCCTGCAGGAGGGCGAGACGGGCGACGCGGTGGGAATGACCGGCGGTATGGGGACTTCGAGCATCGATCGCCTGTGCGGAATAGGTGACGATGCTTTCGAAGAGGTTTCGTATGTCCTGTATGAACCGTGAATTGCAGATCGCCACGGCCGCCTGCGATGACAGCGAGATGATCAGGTCCTGGAGATCGGTGTCGAAGGGAACGGGGTTGCCTTTGCTGTCCATGGCGTTGATGAGCTGGATGACGCCGATGATCTCGTCCTTGTGATTGCGCATGGGGGCGGCGAGCATCGACACGGACCGGTAGTCCATCTTTTTGTCGAAATCCCGCATGGTCGTGAGGCTGAAGGGGACATCATCACCCACATCGTCGATACAGGGTATGTTGAGAATCTCTCCCGTGGACGCGACATAGCCCGCGATGCTCTCGTGGCTGATGGGAATTTTGAACGACTTGAAGGAAACCTTGCCGTACCGCTTGAGAAAGGTTTCGTTCTGGGCGACCTCGAATGACAGCTCATCCCCTTCCTTGATATACAGGCTGCCGCCGTCGGCGCGGGCGAACGAGCGCATCTCGCTGACGATCATCTCGAGGAGGTCACCGAGGTTGTGCTCCGAGGAGAGGGCGATGCCGATCTTGTTGAGCTGGGTGACGAGGCTTTTGAAAGTATCGACCTCGACCTCCAGCTCCTTTCTGTAATCGCTCAGACGCTGGTCATATTCCTTCCGGGTGGTGATATCCCGCGCCACGCCGATTATCCCGGCCGTTTCCGACGTTCCCGAATCCCGGCAGTGGGCGGGTTCGTCGAATTGCTGGAATGTCACCTCGAAGGGCACCTCTCCCCTGTTTTTGGTGAGGATGTTCAGTTCGAAGGAACGTTTCCTGGCCCTGCCGCGCTTCCTTTCCCTGAGCGCGAGCTCCACGATGCGCTTTTCCCTGTCGTTCACGAGTTCGAGGACATTCCTGCCGATCAGCTCATCGGGTTCATACCCGAACTTGTTCGCCGACTGGTTGATGAATGTGAACCGCCCCTCGTCGTCGAGTGTATAGACCACATCGGGAATGCTGTTGATCAGGTTCGTGAAACGGTGCTCGCAGGCCAGTTTCGCGGCGGTGAGCTCCTCAAGACGATTCTTGAGCGCACTCACATCATCCGAGAGACGTCCCCAATCCCTGCCGGTGGTATCATCCATGTAAGCGGAAACCCCGTTCGATGCCAGTGTATAAAAAAATGCGCCATACAGATTTGGCAGCAACTCGAGAGCGGTAAATACGACAACACTACATGATAATTATTATAAACGCCAAGTCAAGACAAAATCGCAGAAAACCTGTGCGTTCCCAGACGATCAGACGTTTTCTTCCGAGCCGAACAGCCGGTCGAGAGGCGTCATGTCCGCCGGGATGGGCGCGGACAGGTCGAGACGCTCTCCCGTACCCGGATGGTCGAATGCCAGCCGTCCCGCATGCAGGGCCTGACGCCCGAGTCCGGCGAGGAGACGGCGCGCCTCGTGACGGTATTCCGGCTGAAATCCGCCGAGACGTTCCTCGCGGCCGCCGTACGAGGGATCGCCGAAGACATGATGTCCCATATGGGCGAGATGGACCCTGATCTGATGGGTGCGCCCCGTTTCGAGGGTGACGAGGAGCTTCGAGAGAAAGGAATGCGCCGCAACCGTTTCATAACGGGTGATCGCATCCCTGCCGCCTTCGACGACTGCCTTGAGCGTGGGCTTTTTGGGATGGCGGCCGACCGGCGCCTCGATGACACCATCAGGAGGATCGGGATGTCCCCAGACGAATGCCGTGTAGACACGGGTGATCGAGCGCTTCATGAGCATGCGTGACAGTGCCCGGTGCGTGGGGTCGTCGAGAGCGACGACCAGGAGGCCCGACGTGTCCTTGTCGAGCCGGTGCACGATGCCCGGACGGAATGGTCCGCCGACACCGGAAAGACGTGCATAGCGGAACAGGAGACCCGAAGCAAGCGTTCCGGTCATATTGCCCCTGCCGGGATGGACGACCATGCCGGGCGGCTTGTTTACCACGGCGAGCGCATCGTCCTCGTATACGATGTCGAGCGGCAGTTCCTCGGGGAGGAAATCCGGTTCCTCACGGGGAGGCGTGGTGACATGGAAGACGTCGTGCTCTTCGACACGACAGGAAGGTTTGGGCGTGGCGCCATCATGAAAAAGCACGTGACCTGAATCGATGAGTTTCTTAACCTGTGAGCGGGACAGGTCGGTGGCGCCGGCGATGAAACTGTCCAGACGTTCGCCGGCATGGGCGGGTCCGACAGTCAATTCGGTATCCATGCCACCTCCCCGTGGAATCGGGAATACATGTTCAGGAAGCTTCTTCGGAGTGTCCGGAAGCGGAGAAGAACTGGGATGCGATGAGGGCAATCATGCCGAGGGTGACATAGATGTCGGCGAAGTTGTACGTGGGCCAGCGGTATGATCCGATTCCCATGTCGATGAAATCTATGACCTCGCCCAGGCGCACCCGGTCGATGAGATTGCCGACTGCCCCGGCCAGAACGAGAATGAGGGCATACCGTCCGGTCCGCGTTCCGTCATCGAGTCTGCCTGTCGCAAACAGCCACGCCAGGAGAAGGGTGACACAAACGGTTACCACGAGCATGAACGTGGGGCTTCCGAAACGGAGACCGAATGCCACGCCTTCGTTTCTTATATAGTACAGCCGTAAATAAGATCCCAAGAGGGGCAGCGAATCATAACGCGAAAAAGCGGTATCCACGGCGATTTTCGAAACCTGGTCGACGATGACCGCGAAAACGAAGACGGCGGCGGGCAGCAACTTGTCTCGCACTACATTCCCCGCTGTTTCTTTTCTTCGGCGTTCTTGCACTTGATGCACTGGGTCGCGTGCGGCACGGCTTCGAGGCGCGCTTTGCCGATGTCCGAGCCGCAGCTTCTGCATGTGCCGTATGTACCCTTCTCGATTCTGTCGAGAGCCTCGTTGAGATGGTGCAGATAACGCCCCTCCCGTGAGGCCAGCGTATAGGCCATCTCCCGTTCCATGGTGTCGGTTCCCTGGTCGGCCATGTGGAAAGAATACGACGACAGATCGCCCGACTGGTCCTTCGTCGTTCCACTCATGGATGACGATTCGAGATAGCCAAGCTCCGCGAAGAGATCCTTTTTCTTGTTGACGATCAGCTGCCGAAAGTGTTCGAGTTCCTTTTTTGTCATGGCAGTCAATCCTTCCGAGGATCGTGTGAAAAGTGAAAAACCATGCGGGGCAGGTGTAATTTTCCCCCAAATTACAGATTGTAAATATGCTCAATTATCAGGAGTGAAACAAGAAAAATTTCTTCATGTGCTGGCTGCTGAAGAGAGAACGTCGATAGTGAGGCAATCCCCATTTTAAGGCACACACATGTATTTCGGCTGTTTTCAATTGCTGAACCGTGATTTTCGGGTTTACCGGATGAACCTCTATGACAATCCTTTCAATCAATACATCCCATTAATCTCATGGTTCAAACAGCGTTGGATGCACCATCATATCATATAATTATTTATATATATTATCCTGTGGGATTGCCGGAGAAAGTCGATTTCCTCGTACGGCATGATTTCGGGATGCAAGCTCATTCCTTGCCTTTCCATCTGCCCGGGGCGAAAAGGCCGAAAACGGGCATGACAGCCATGTATGCAACAAGCAGCATATCGTTTATGATAAAATTCCGCCACGGAACATCCAGATGCAGGACACGGGATATCCTGAGGGCCGCGGCCGCATCGAGAGCGATCTTCGCCCCCAGAACGAACATCGCCGCGCGCCCAACCACCTTATCGAACGGGGCGAGAACGATTCCCGCAAGCAGGAGGATATGAAAGCCATACACCATGGCCGCCGCTGTCATGTGCGAAACGCTGAAATGACGGCCTGTCGACATGTGCCGCATTCTCTGGGCCAGAAACGCGCCGATACTCTCAGGCGCTCCTGTGAACACGTGGGTTTCGGAAGACGGCTCAGTCACGACGCCGCCGGGATGACGCTTCTGTACCGCCTGCAAGAGAAGCGTGTCGTCGCCGGAGAGGATTTCCGCACCTGCGCCGAACCCCCCGGCCTCTTCGAACGCCTCGCGCCGGTATGCGAGATTGCGGGCGCTTGCATGGGTCCCGCGCCCGAGGACCGTGCTTCCCGCTGCAAGGCCCGCATTCCAGAGATATTCGTGACGGACGAACGAATCGAGCATGCCGCGCCCCGTATCATAAGGCGCCATGCCCGCAACCATCATCACGCCGGTCTCGAAACGCCTCACCATGCCGGAAATCCACCCCGGACCTGCCCGGCAGTCGGCGTCGGTCACGAGGATCACCTCGCCACGGGAACGCCCGATCGCCCGTGAAACAGCGTTTTTCTTGGGCGACACCCCGTCAGGAACATCATCAATCCTTACCGTCGAAATACGCTCGTCGGCAGCCATGAAACGCGCGAGCACCCCGGCGGTTCCGTCATCGGAACGGTCATCGGCGACGACGATTTCGAACCCGTCCGGCCGATAGTCCTGTGCGAGGAGCGATTCCAGACAGGAACCGATGTTCGTGCGTTCGTTACGGGCGGCTATGACGACGCTCACGAACGGAAGCTTTTCATTCCGGCCGCTTCGCACCCTGCCGAGCGCCGCACAAACCAGCGCGCCCCCCCCGGCATAGGCGCATAAACCGGCGAGAAGCAGCCATACATACATACCATTCATCGCAGAGCGCCTTTCACTGCTCAAAAAATCGGCGGGAAACTTCGCGCCGGATGTCTTTTTGTATTGACAAACTCATATATATACCATATGTTGTTATTAATTTACTCTAACCATACCAAATATAGTTTGCGTGATCGGTGTCACAACAAACCGGTAATACCCCTGCGGCATACATAATATACAAACGATGTCATGCTGTTCAACGATAATATTCGACACGTCCGGTCGATGTGAAACAGGAGTGGTCAATGAACCTCCCGCCGGAACCCTGGACACACGCATTGAGAATGAACGCCAAGCGTGTGTTGACAATAAATGCTGATTTATGTATTTTTTCAGGGTATCTGTCCACAACCGCTGAACTGGTATTGAACGGAGGATAGTGGTACGGTGAAAAACCTGCGGGCAGTTTGTGGATTACGATGGACGGTATATATTGCCTTTTTGTGCTGCATCGTTTTCGGTGTTCTGTCGTTCTTTTCCCTGTTTGCATCGGGAGATTCCGATACCGCCGGAAATGTTGACGAGGTTCTCAAGAAGGTCGGAGAGCTCTATATACGCCGCACCATCGAAAACACCGACACCATCGACGAAGCCGCATCCCGTGTCGGGATCGAATCGGATGAGCTCATGCGCATCTGCATCGCGCTGGACATTTCCGCCCCGTTCACCGTTCCCCGTGAACCGGTCATCGAGCCTGTTCCCATCTCCACGGCCGGTCTGCTGGAAGACAATGAATACGAACCCGCCTGCCTTGTCAGGTTCAGGGGCATCGACCCCCATGTGATTCTCGTGGACAAATCGACATACACCCTCTATCTCCTCGAATACCGTGAAGGGAATCGCACCGTCATCGACTCCTTCCCCTGCAAAACGGGGCGCAATCACGGCGACAAGATCCGGGAGGGCGACCAGCGGACCCCCGAGGGCGTGTTTTTCTTCGTGAACCGTTACGACCGTGACGACATTCGCTCGATGGTCGGCAGGGAAAACGAATATCTTTACGGGGACATGGCGTTCGCGACCGATTTTCCGAACACCATCGATCAGATCCAGGGCAAGAACGGCGGCGGGATATGGCTTCACGGCACCGACCGTAACTTCGAGGAGATGTCCCCGAACGACACACGCGGCTGTGTGGTGACCACCAACGCGACCATCAATTCCCTGAGCGGCTATATCTCACTGCGCGAGACCCCCATCGTCATCGTGGAATCCATTGACATGGTGAAAAAGGACACCATCGAACGATCGGCCCGTGAAATCATGGAAAATATCGAGAACTGGAGAGACGCCTGGGCGAATGAAGACATCGAGCGGTACGGCATCCATTACGCGGGCGGGTTCACATCCCAGGGGATGGACCGAAACCACTGGCTCTCCCGCAAGAAGAATATTTTCGACGCCTATTCCATCGATCACATACAGCTCGACCATGTCTCGATATTCAGGCACAATGAGGGCTTGATCATTCGTTTCGTGCAGGATTACGCCGCTTCCAACACCGCCGGCACGGGGGTAAAAATCCTCTACATGATGCGGGATAACGGAAACTGGGGCATCGTGACCGAGAAATTCCGCAGGCTGTGATTCTTCTTCAACAGACGCGATGACGCGGTGATCTTCGCCGCCCTCTCCGCCGACCATGACCAGATTGCCGGAAAAAGTCGAATGATCAAACCACCGTTCACCCTCCTCATCCTGAAAAAGTCCCATGCGCCCGTCACCATCCGCGTGACCACCGGCCTTTCCATGGTCATGCTTGCCGGGACACTGATCGTTATGTCCACCATCGGTCTGGGAGCCGCTCTGTCTTTCAGGGGAAATGCAGGGGCGCCGTCACCCCCTCAGGCTGTCAGCACTGACGGTTTCGAGGTGGATGCCCCCCCGGTGGAGAATACGCCAGTACCGTTCGATATCGAAACCTTTACGGTGAACCGTTCCCGCGAGGGCGTCTCATCGATAGAACTGGGAATGACCCCGCCGCGCGAAGGAGGCGACGATGCGGCCGTCTATGTCTGGCTGATCCTCAATCCCGCTGCGCCGACCCCCGGAGAGCGTATCGTTCACCCGCGCAATCCCCTCTTTCGCGGCTATCCTGTTGATTACCGCAACGGAATCTCCTATATTCCACGTGAAGGTGAACACCTCTCCATCGAACTTTCCCAAGACGCACGGGGCGTGACGACCGACCGGGTCCGCGTTCTGGTGTATTCTTCGGAAGGCGAAATGCTCGCGGACCGCTTTTTTTCCCGCACCGCGCAATCAGGAGCGGAAAAATCCTGAAACGAACCACACCATTCCCGGGATGTGAGTATGGCTGCCATCAACAGGTCGATGACGACGGCTCTCGCGGCGGCGATCACCCTGATCCTCGGCTTTTCCGCGCGGTCTTCCGCGGAAACCACGGTCGAGACCTGGTTCGACAACACCGACCACGAACTTACGGTATATCGCATCCACGGAGATGAGCCCGGCGCCACCATGATGATCATCGGCGGCATTCAGGGCGACGAACCGGGCGGATACATCGCGGCCGATCTCTATGCCGACATGCTTCTGGAAAAAGGGAACCTCATCGTCGTCCCGCGCGCGAATTTCTTTTCGATCAAACGCAACAGCCGCGGCATCAACGGCGACATGAACAGAAAGTTTTCGGAGGACCCGCCCCGGGAAGACGACTACGATTACCGCATCGTCGAGAAGCTCAAGCAGCTGATGGCCGAATCTGATGTTCTGCTGAACCTGCACGAAGGTTCCGGCTATTATTATCCGGAATATCTTTCCGACCGCCGCAATCCGATGCGATACGGCCAGTCGATCATCATCGACGCGGACAGGTATCGCACGCCTTCGGGAGTGGTGATCGATCTGGAGGGACCCGCTCTCAGGGTGATCGAGGAAATCAATTCCAACATCAAGGACGAGGACCATTTTTTCCATCTCAACGATCATGACACGTTCTCCGATGAAACCCGGCACGCCGAACAGAGAGGCAGCGCGACATACAACGCCCTCTCCCTCTTCGGCATTCCGGGATACGGCATCGAATCGTCGAAGGACATCCGTTCCATTACCACGAAGGTGAAATACCAGACACTGGCCATCAATGCCTTCATGCGCGAATACGGCATCATTCCGGAACATCCAAGCGTGTATCTTCCCTCCCCCGTGCTCGATCATCTCGTGGTGACCATCGAGGGGAATCCAAACCCCCTCGCCATCAAGAACGGCGCGACCCTCTCGGTCAGTGCGGGAACACGCATTACAGTCATGTCTGTGGTGGCGAACTATAATCGCGGGCTTTCGGTTGATATTGTCGGCCACGGAAATACGAATGACCTGGAAAGGACGGTTACGATACGGGAAGGCACGAGCGTGGAGGTCTACAAGGACGCCTTCCACTGCGGAGAGATCGCCGTGAACATCATCGATGGCGGGGATAACACCGTTTCTCCGCACGTTCACACGGCCCTTTTGGAACAGGTGACCGTCCAGGTGGCGGGGAAGAATATTGTTGTATCGAAAAGCGATACCCTGCATATTGTCAGAGGTGACATCATCAAAATCGTTGATGGCCGTCTCAATGACAGAAGCGACAGGGATTTCCGTCTGAATTTCTACGGTTTCGTGGGAAATCGTTCGTTCAACGACGCAGAGGACCGCGGCTACGACATCGATACGGCGGCCGATCTGATGGGGCGGTTGAGTCTGGACGGCGGTGAATCTTTGTACCGCATCGAGGCGCTCAAGAACAACTCGGTCATCGGGAAGGTCTATATCGCGCTCCATGATCCCGAAATCAAATATGTCATCGTGAAAAACGGCAGCGGCGCCAGAAACGCCCTTGTTCCCGGCGACACTGTTTCATGCGAAATGTCCGGCGAAATGACGATTCTTACACTCGTTTCGAATGTGACCGCCGATCCCGCCATCGAGACATACTGGACCGACGGCGAGGAACCGCCGGTCAAGCTGGATATCCCGGCCAGGATCGATATTTCCTCGCCAGGAACGATCAGGTTCCGCAGAAACTCAGTCGAGATCGGCGCGATTTCGTTTTCCACATCGGGAAAGACATGATGTCAGCGACGCGCCTATCGATGTGAGGCGCGCATATGCTCTCTTCGCTCCGGGCAAAGAATCAACGACCCCAATACGGACAGGCGTATGAAGGCGATAACAGATTTCATCAAGAACAAGATCAAGAGTGTCCGGCAGGGCTCCCTCAAGGTACATGGCTCGACACCCTCGGTCAACATGACGCAGATCCTCCTCCATCCCCGGAACATCCTCATCATACCACATCGCCGTATGGGGACACTCCTTTTGGCTACACGGGTCTTCAAATCCTTTCGCGATCATTTCTCCGCCTCGACGATCACCGTGGCGGCACACGAGGCCTGGAGCGTCCTCATCCAGCGCGATCCCACGATAGATTCAGTCATTACCTATGGCGATTTCATCGAAAATCCCACGTCCCGCGAGTTCAGGAATTTCGGGAAGGAACTCGCCGAGCACCGTTTCGACCTCGCCTTCTTCCTCTCCTACCACATGGACGAGGAAATGGCCTATCTGACACGGCTGACCGAGGCAGATGTGCGCGTCTCGTTCAGCAGCAGGATTGAACTCGATTTCTTCAACGTGGAGATCGTGCCGTCGCCGGGCACCCGCTACGAGGTGGACCGTTATCTGGAAATGATGCGAACACTGGGAATCGAGGGTGAAGTTCGCGACTACACCATGACCATCAGCGACGGCATCAGGGAAAAGGCGCGCATGCGCCATCTCCCCGCCGGCCCGATATCCCAGCTAGGAAGGATCGTCGGGTTCGACCTGACAGGCGAGATTTCCGGTCCCGCCATCGCCAGGAAAAACGCCGAACATGTCATCAAGACCCTCGTGAACCACCTCAACGCCACCGTCATCGTTTTCATAGAACCCGAAAAAAAGACCCTCGCGGCGGAACTCAAGGAAATCTTCGGCAAATCCATCATCCTCGTCGAGGACAGGCCGGTGTCCATGATGGCCGGAATGATGTCCTTCTGCCGTTTCATCGTGACCCACAACACCGATCTCTTTCAGCTCGCCGTCGCAGTCAAGCGTCCGGCACTCGCTATTCTGACCGAACAGGAAATGGCGCAGTGGTCCCCCGGCGAATGCAGTCACATCGTTCATCTCGCCTGCACCGAAAGCTCCTGGCCCTCCTCCAACGCCATCATGTCCGCCGCCAAGAAGCTCGTCTCCCAGACGAAGAAGGCGAAGGAATAGCATCCCCGAAAGACCCCCGTATCGAACGGGTACCTGCCGAGGACATGAAAAAACCGGACAAACGCCCGGCTTTTTCTATCACGCTGTATTCAGGGTATCCGGTTACGTCAGCTGACATATTCCATCTGCCACGCTTGAGCTATTTGGGACTCGTCTCCCTCTCCCCCCTCTCCTCCTGGAGGGAGAGAGGGAGCCCCGCCCGTTGTGCTTTTCCTTCTCCCGATACGGGGGAAGGTGGCG
>CAYNWJ010000050.1:0-15051 GCA_964400815.1 uncultured bacterium | reverse complement strand
TTTATTAGGAACATATGACGCATGATGCAACCAATTAACCGGACACCATTGAAATGTATTCTTTGTTTCCGCGGCGGAATACGGTTTCGGACGGTAAGAAATGTGTTGACGGGCGTCGAAAAAAGTGGTATACTATCAAAGTAAGCCATGACTAACAATATTCGATGTGGCGAACTCAATTGTCAGGGGAGGGGGGCCATGGCGCTTTCGCCGAGCATGGAAAATTATCTTGAGGCTGTTTTCGAGATCGAACGCCTGAAACGCGCCGTCAGGGTCAAGGATGTTTCAGAGCGGCTCGGGGTCACCATGCCGAGTGTCAACGGAGCCATGAAGACGCTGGAGTCCAAGGGCCTGATACGTCACGAGAAGTATGAATATATCGAACTGACCGAAGCGGGTGTCAGGCAGGCTTCCCGTATCGCCTCGCGGCACAGGATACTGTACGAATTTCTCAACGATGTGCTCGGCGTCGGCGAAGAGAACGCGGAAGCCGATGCGTGCAAGATCGAGCATGTTTTGAGCGTGGAGTCGATGGACAGGATCCGTGATTTCATGGATCGCGGCGGGGATTCGTGAGCATCCGGATGTTCCCGTGACCGGGCGTGTTCCGGACACACGTTCCATCGGGTCGCACGGCGAAGGACAATGAACATGAAACAACACGACCATACAACTGAATTGACCGTTGACGATCTGCCTCCCCATGGCATCGGCATCGTTCGGGACATCCGCACGGAGTCCCCGGTGACTCGGCGGCTCATGGACATGGGCGTCATCGAGGGCGCGTCGGTCGAAATGGTGCGCTCCGCTCCATTCGGAGATCCCCTCCTGATACGAGTCCGCAATGCCGTTTTCGCTCTCAGGAGGAGTGACGCCCGGCGGATTGTCATTGAATACACCGGTGAAAGGGACCATGTCAGACATCGTCATCGCTTTGGCGGGAAATCCAAACAGCGGTAAGACCAGCCTGTTCAATTTCATCACCGGCTCGCGTCAGCACGTGGGCAATTATCCCGGTGTCACCGTGGAGATCAAGGAGGGCACGGTGCCGGTGGAGGATGTGTCCGTCACGTTCGTGGATCTGCCCGGCACATACAGCATCAGCCCCCTGTCCGTGGACGAAAAGGTTGCGCGAGGCGGCATTCTCGACGACAGGGTGAGCGCCATCATCGTCGTGGCGGACACCTGCCGGCTCGAGCGCAGCCTCTATCTCTTCTCCCAGATCATGGAAACGGGAAAGCCGGTGGTCCTCGCCCTGAACATGTTCGACGAGTTCGAGTGTTCCGGCGCGGAGTTGGACGAGGAGCAGCTTTCGAGCATCCTGGGCGTTCCCTGCGTAAAGACCGTGGGCAACAGGGGAAAGGGCGTGCTCGAACTGATGTCCGTGGTGCTCAAGGCTGTCCGGGGAGAGGTCCCGGCCCGGGGAAAACCGGTACGGTATACCCATGAAATGGAACACGCCATCGATGACGCGGTGGAGGTGCTGCGGGGCAGGACCCCGTGGGACGAGCGCTGGACCGCGGTCAATGTCCTCACCTTCGGCAGGGATTTCATCGAAGGCGGGAAATCCCCGGTGCTCGACGATGACGTGTTTACCAGTATCGACGGCATTCGCGAGCGGCTCGAGGCTCTCGAGGGACGGAGTGTCGGAAGCATCGCCACCGCCGGACGGTACGGGTTCGCGTCCGGGGCGCTCATGGAGTGTCTCAGGGAGCCGGTCCATCAACTGGTGACGACGAGCGACAAGATCGACGCCGTCCTCACCCATCGCTGGCTGGGACTTCCCATCTTCGTGCTGATCCTCTGGGTCATGTTCCAGGCCACCTTCACCATAGGGGACATCCCATCTGAGCTCATCGCCCGCTTTTTCACGCTGCTCGGGGACGGTGTCTCGGCTCTCATTACGCATGAGCTTCTCCGTTCCCTTCTCGTCGACGGTATCATCGCGGGCGTGGGAGGCGTGCTGGTGTTTCTTCCCATCATTCTGGTCCTCTTTTTCTTCATCTCCATCCTGGAGGATACCGGCTACATGGCGCGAGCGGCCTTCATCATGGACCGCATCATGCATTTTCTGGGACTGCACGGCAAATCGTTTCTGCCCATGCTGATCGGTTTCGGATGCACGGTGCCGGCGATCATGGCCACCCGTATCATCGAAAACAGGCGCGAACGCCTGATCACCATGTTCATTCTCCCTTTCATGAGCTGCGGGGCACGGCTGCCGGTGTATGTGCTTCTGGCGGGTGCTTTCTTCGGCAACAGGTATGCGGGGTCGGTTATTTTCTCTCTCTACATCGTGGGTATTCTCCTTTCCTTCATCATAGCCAAACTGGCCAGTTTCATCAATCCGTCGCCCTCCGCCTTCGTCATGGAACTCCCGCCCTACCGTATTCCCACCGTGCGAAGCGTCCTCCTCCATATCTGGGAACGAACCTATCTCTATGTGCGCAAGGCCGGAACGGTCATTCTCGCCGCTTCGGTCGTGCTCTGGGTGCTCGTTACCTTTCCCCGGAGCGGCGAACGGGACGGTGCGGGTGTGGGGGAGACCTCCCCCGATTCCCACGCCGCCATCGCGGAAAGCTATGCCGGCACATTCGGGAGAGCAATTGAACCCGCCCTGAAGCCTCTGGGTTTCGACTGGAGGATCGGCGTGTCACTGGTGACCGGATTTGCGGCGAAGGAGGTCATCGTTTCCACGCTTGCGACCATATACGCCGTGGACGCGACCGAATCACCTTCGGGTGATGCGGGACTCAGACGGGCCCTTCGCGATGATCCGATGATGTCGCCGATCAAGGCTTACGGCCTCATGCTCTTCATCCTCATCTATGTTCCATGCGTTGCGGTCCTTGGTGTGCTCAGACGCGAAGCGGGCGGATGGTTGTGGGTGGCGCTGATGATCGTGTATACGATCGGCCTGGCATGGCTGGTGAGCTTCTCCTTCATCAGTGTGGCGACACTCCTGACGTCCTGAACCCGGGTGCGTTTCCCGGGTGGAACCTCCTGATCGCGAATGTGCTTGTCCGACGCTCCGTTTGCACGCATTTTGCATCAAACGCTGACCGGCGGTCCATCGCGCATCTCACACCCGTTGACAAAGACAGCCCTGCAATGAACCTCGCGGTTTTTATTCTCGGATTCATCGGCATGACCGTCCAGGCGGCATACCTGCGCGAGATGCTCGCCGTTTTCCGGGGTGGAGAGCTTCTGATCGGCGCCGCCCTGTTTTTCTGGCTGCTCTGGACATCCATCGGGAGCGGTCCCCTCGGCAGGGCGGTTTCCGGTCTCGCGCCGCCGAGGATGCTCTTTCATGCGCTCCTTCCCCTGTATGCTCTCTTCGGCCATGCCGGTGTGACCGTCATTTCGCGGATTCACGTCATCGCCGGTCTGACCCCCGGGCGGGCCGTCCCCTATGACATGCAGTTTCTGGCTGCGGCTGCTGCATGCCTGCCGTTTGCGCTCGCCGGCGGCGTCCTTTTCACTGTCGGGGTGAAGAGCGTTGAGCTTTCCCGTCCCTCGATGCCGGCCGGCCGGGCCTATGTGCTGGAATCCTTCGGAGCTGCGGCGGGCGGGGCCGTTTTCAGTCTCGTGCTCATCGTGCTGTTCGACAACGCGCTCATCGTCTCCGCCTGCCCGGCGATTGCCGTCCTGTATTCCTCGATGGCATGCGCCGGGCGCGGAAAGGGCCTCCTTTTCGCAATCATCGTCCCGCCCCTCCTTTTCGGCGGGGTGCTGTTCATGTGGCGCGGCGCGACAGCCGGATACCAGTACCGCGGGCAGACGCTTCTCGAACAGCGCGACACACGGTACGGCAGGCTGCGTGTCACAGAAACCGGGGAACAGGTGACGTTCTATTCCGGGGCCGGTGTCCTGTTCAGCAAGCCGGACAGGGAAACGGCCGAATACGCGGTTCATATTCCCCTGCTGGCCGCTCCCGATTCCCCGGGGACCACACTCGTCCTCGGAGGCGGACCGGGCGGGATCCTGGACGAGGTTTTGAAATACCGTTCCGTGGAGCGGATCGTCTGCGTGGAAATCGATCCGGCGCTTTTCAGCATGGCCAGACACCATCTGAACGAACGCTGGCGGGACGATCCACGGGTCGACCTTCGTTTCACCGACGGCCGGGCGTTTCTCGAGAATACGGGGGAACGTTTCGATGCCATTGTCATGAACATGCCGCCGCCGGTCTCCGGCCAGGCGAACAGGTATTACACGCGCGAGTTTTTCCAACTCGTCTCTCTGCGCCTGGCAGATGACGGGGTTTTCTCGTTCGCTCTCGCGGGAGGGGAAAACTACATTCCACCGGACCTGGCAGGCTATCTTGCCTGTATCCGCAAGACACTGGCGGATGTGTTTCCATCGGTCGCCGTGCTCCCCGGAACGCAGACGCGGTTCCTCGCGGGGAACACGCCCGGCCTGTACGACGACCCGGATTGGGAACGTATCGCGGAAAATCGCCGTTCACGCGGCATTGAGACCCTGTATGTCCGCGATTATTTCCTGCGCTTCAACTATTCCCCCATGCGGGTCGCCTATGTACGGGACATTCTGGATGGCGTTCCGCAGCCTTTTATGAATACGGACACGAGACCGGTCGCCTATTTTCTGCGCACGGTTGTCGAAGGGACCGAGGACGGCTCGGTGCTCGTGGAGAGTATGAAAAAAGCGATCCGCCCCGGATTGCTTTATGTATTTCTGGGCACTTTCGTCGCCGCGAGCCTCCTGCCGGTCCTGATTCCGTGGCATGGCCGGAGGTACCGGCATGTTCAAGCCGCGATCATCACTGTCGGCCTCACGGAGATGTGTCTCCAGGTGCTTGCCATCATGGCGTATCAGTTCGTGTTCGGCCATCTGTTCGGGCGTATCGCACTGCTGGCGGGCTCATATATGGCGGGACTGGGTCTGGGGGCATTGTGGGGGATGCGCCGCATCGAAAACAGGGGCGCGGCGTCAGGGCTTCTTGCGCGGCTGCAGGCGGCAATGGGCTTGCTGGCGCTTGTGTGGCTGCTCGTCCTCGCGGGCCACACCGCACTGCCGGCCGGTATCCCCGGGCTCGAGGCGATGTTTTTCGTTCTGGCGGCTCTCGGCGGAGTGGCGGGGGGATTCCAGTTCACCGTGGCCGACACGCTTCACCGGACCCTGAACGCGGGACGCAGGACCGGCTCAGGCGCCGTCTATGCCCTCGATCTTGCAGGCTCGTCTTTCGGGGCTCTTGCCTTCGGGCCGATTCTCGTTCCGGTCCTCGGCATGATGCCCGTCCTCGTTTTCCTCGCGGTATTGAACTTTACGGTTGCCGCCGGCATCGCCATCAGGCTGCGATGACGATCCGGGAAGGAACACGGGCGTATCCGCAGTGTCCGGAATACGCCCGCAATCGCAGCATTGAGCATCAGGCGGCTATTCGAACACCTCGGCGCTGAACATCTCCATCGTGATATCATCGTCCTTCCATGCGTCCAGGGGAAGACCCGCCTTCCGGCATGTCTGCTCGAGGAACGTCACCCTGTCCCAGCCGTATTCGGTGGCGACCTGGGGAAGCAGGAGTCCCCGGTTGTGGCCCCTGGTGATGATGAGACCGTCCCTGCCGATCACGATCTCCTCTATGTCGTCGATCTTTTTGACGGGTGTCAGGACGCTGATCTCGAATGTGATGTCATCGAGTTCTTCCGGGGCGACACGTTTGAAACGGGGGTCATCCAATGCCGCCGCCATGGTCATTTCCGCCACCGTGGTGATGAGAGGTTTTTGTCCGACGATCTGGCCGATGCAGCCGCGCAGCCGGCCTCCCTTGTTGAGTGTGACGAAGGCGCCCCAATTCGAGCCGAGCCTTCCGTTGAAGTTGTTGAAACGGGGAACGGCGCCACCGTTCACGACCGTTTTCAGGGTTTCCCGCACGACGTTTTTCAGCACCGTTTTTTCATCGTCGGTCAGGCCCAGGTCGACGCCCACCTTTTGGCTCGCCTGCTCTTCCGGGTTGCTCATGGCGGCGGCCATGTATCCCACGACACTGTCGTTGTCGCCGGTCACGTCGCCGGAATTTCCTTCTTCGAGCACAGTCGATTTTACGGCTCCGAGCTTTTTCGCGGCCAGCATGGCAGCTGCCATGGGACCGCCGCCGCAGGCCTGGCACTTTTGCTGGTTCAGATCGCGGATGAGACCGTCGGGCTCGAATTCCGAAACGCGTGCGGCCACCACCGCGTCGAGTGTTTCCGCCTGTTTGTCGGTCAGAAAATGGGACAGGTCGGAGGAGGCGACGATCAGGGCGTTCTTTTCTTCGAGAGCCGCTGCGAGGGCCTCGGCCAGACGCTCGCAGGATTCCAGGTCCTGTTTTCCCATGACGATGGGTACGAGCTTGAATTCGCCGACGGAGACCTGAATGAACGGTATCTGAATTTCCACGGAATGTTCCTCGGAATCGATATGACCGAGCGTGGACTCGCGAATATTGTCCGACGGATCGTGCATGACGATGGCCCGGGCCGTTTCGGAGTCGATCGGCGCCACCCCGAGCGGTGTTTCATAGCCGCCCTTTGTGTACACCGAGCTGAACTGAAGGCGCGGGTCCCGGTGATTGGGGGCGATGACCACCACCGTGTCGTATGACTTGCCCTGCACCTGCTTGTACGCGGCCGCCGCTATGTTTCCCGAATAGACATATCCAGCGTGTGGAGCGATGATGGCGTAGACTTTTCCGAGATCGTCACGCAGGCGCGTGTATTTCATGAAGGTTTCCACCATTTCCCGGAGCTTCTCCGGATCGGCCTCGTACCACTGTCCCGCGAGAATCGACGGTCTGACATCGAAATCGCTGATCGCCATGTTGTCCTCCTGTCCCGATGATGGTCCGCCGAATGACGCGAGCACTCCAACAGCAACTGCAACCATCAGTATCGTTTTTTTCATGTTCGTTCCCCGTATGCGCTTAAAGGTCCCAAATACCTGGAATCAAGGTCCCGCATGCGGCGCATGCGCCGTCCTTCATCGCGATCCCGCCCACACTGTATCCCCGTCCCCGCTCTATCACCCGGGCGCCGCATTCCGGGCACCAGGTCGATTCTCCCGGGTGGCCGGGAACGTTGCCGACATACACGTAATGCATGCCCCGTTCCATGAGAATGTCACGCGCCCGCTCGAGGGTCGAGACCGGCGTCACCGGCAGATCGGTGAGCTGGTACGTGGGGTGGAAACGGGTGAAATGCACGGGAATATCCGGCCCGATCTCCGTCATCAGCCAGTCCGCCATCGCCGAAAAGTCGTCGTCGCCGTCGTTGAGCGTCGGAATCGTCAGATGGACCAGTTCCGTCCAGACTCCCAGTTTTTTCAGCCGTTTGATCGTGTTCAGGACATGGTCCCGCTCGCCGCCGGTCACCTCACGGTAGAAGGATTTCGAAAAGGCCTTGAAATCGACCTTGTATGCTGCTATGACCTCGGAGAGCCGTTCGAGGGGTTCTTTGTTGATATAACCGTTCGAAACCACCACACTCCGCACACCTTCTTCGAGACCGGCCCGGGCGCAGTCCACGGCGAACTCGTTGAACACCGTGGGCTCGTTATAGGTGTATGCGATAACCTTCGATCCCGATGAACGCGCCTCGCGGGCCACCTGTTCCGGTGTTGTGTCCATGGAACGCACCTCCTCAGGTGTCGATTGGGAGAGGTGGTGGTTCTGGCAGAAAGTGCACCACATGTTGCAACCCGCGGTGGCGAGCGAAAAGGTGAGAGCGCCGGGAGAAACATGAAAGAACGGCTTTTTTTCTATGGGGTCCACATTGAATGCCGCCACACGGCCGTACACCAGCGAATACAGGGTGCCGTCCCGGTTTTCCCGCGTGGAGCAGAATCCGCGATCTCCCTCTGATATGACGCACTCACGGGGGCAGAGCATGCAGCGTACCCGGTTGTCAGCGATGCGCTCGTAGTACAGCGCCTCGTGGGGGGCGGTATCGGCGGAAGCGTTTCCCGCCTGCAGAGCCGCATATCCCGCGCAGGCCGCCAATCCCGCGTGAACACCCTGTTCTAGGAAGCTCCTGCGGTTCATCGGACATGTTTTTCCCGGTGTGTGATGTTTTTGAATCATTCTGTACATAGTGTAATACCACAAGCAGGAAATGTCAAGGGGATGGGGGAGTGGAGCATTACCGCCGTTCGCCGTGAATGCGCCTCCCGGGTGCCGTCGGCATCCCTTCACCCCTTACTACTCCCGGAACGGTAAATTGTTCCGGGTTTGGGGTGGCGCCGCCCGTCTCAGCGGGTGCGGACATTCGGTGGAATGAGGTTCTTGAGCTGTTCGGGCAGCATGTCGAGACGGTTGGTCTTGCGCAGGAACAGGAACAGGGCCTTCACCGTTTTCATATCGTCGGGATTGGTGCGCCAGGCCTGATCATAGCGCTTGTACGCTTCCGCGAAATTACCCGTGCGCTCGTGATAGAATCCCTCGTTGACCAGTTGTCTGGCCTCGCGGTAGGTACGGGCCCGCTCCCAGTCCACGTTTCCGGTCATGATTGTCTCGAGCGGTTCCATCATGTCGATGAAATGCCGCCGCATCTCGACCTCGGCGGTGACATCCTCGGACCAGTGTGTGATCGGCGCGGTGAATTCCAGCGTGGGGCGGTCGTCGGTGATGAGCGGATAGCCGGCGCTAGCTTCGAGCAGGGCGTCGCGGGAACAGATGAAATTTGCGGCCAGTGCATAGATACCGTCGTTCTCGATGCGCTTGAGATCGTATTCCACCGCTTCGGGCAGCCGGCGGGACGGGTCGATGCGCATCTCCCTGTCCGAGCCGAGAAGGATGCCGTCGTTGCCGTTCAAAAACAGAAGCACATGGTCGAAGGATTCGGCGAAGGTGCGCACCATGCTCCAGTTGTCATCGACGCCGCTGTTGTAGACGGGCAGCCACTGGGCCACGATGCCCCCCGGTTCCAGGGTACGTTTGCAGGACTCGTAGAACTCGCGTGAATAGAGGCTCACCGTTCCGCGGGTGTAGGGCTGGAGCGGTTCCGCGGTCACAAGGTCGAAGCGGCGGTCGGTCCCGGCGAGGAAGAAGCGGCCGTCGTCGATGACCACCGTGTTCCTCGGGTCCTTCAGGATACCGTAATTCTCCTCCGTGAAACGGCCCCGGCAGGCTTCGATGATGGCGGCGTCGATCTCGACGCTCACGATGTTGTCGATGGGATAGAGCAGACAGGTGCCGAATGTCTGGCCCGTTCCGAAGGCGATGCCGCACACGTCATCCGGGTCGGGGTGGAAGAGTACGGGATAATGGGCGAGCAACGCGTGGGTCCCCTCGTTCGAGGTGCTCGAAACCCACAGGTTGTCCATCCATATTTTTCTGAACGCGCCGCCTCCCGAAATCCATATCGTCGAGGATGAGCCCTGGTCCATGTATTCGATGGTCTCACCGCGCTGCAGGCGGCGGGCGAGGATCGTGGAAGGAATGCCGGTCGCCGCGGAAGAGGTCATGAGTATGAGAAACAGGATGGACGCCGCCGCTGACGCGGGGTACCGGAAGAGGCCCGTTCCGCGGGTCAGAAGGATGTACAGGGAGGGTATGAATATCATCGCCGCGCACAGGATGACCGTACCGATCATGCCGATCGACGGTATGAGCAGGAACACCGCCGCGATGGAACCGGCGAGGGAGCCGATGGTGTTGATCGCATAGATCAGGCCCAGCCGCCGCGACAGTCCCCGGACCTTGCGGGCATAGAGACCGAGCCCCAACGGGAATGACAGGCCCATGAGGAGGACGGGCGCAAAACCCAGAAACAGGAAAATGACCAACGTCAGGACCGAAAGACGGGGAAAGGTGGCATAATAGGCGTAATTGCTCACGCCCTTCGCCGTCGTTGCGGGGAACATGGAAAAGCCGAGCAGTACGGTCAGTGCGGTCAGGGCGAGTATCAGCCCGAAAACGCGCTCTGTCCTCATGCGGTCGGGAATCAGACGCAGCACCAGCCCGCCCAGCCCCAGAGCGAAGAGATAGATTGTGATGACAATGGTGTAGAGATATATGGTGTTGTTGAATACGAGAAGCATCATGCGCATCCAGACCATTTCCAGCGCGAGCCCGGCGAAACCGGTGACCCCCAGGGCCACGAGAAATCGCCGTCCGCGCTCTTCCGGTCCGTCCGGTTTTTCAGACGTTCCGGTGTCCTCCGTGTCCGGTGTGGAGGGAAATCGTCCGCTGACGGCGATGGCGGCGGCGCCCATCGCGCAGTTGACGAAGGCGGCGAGGAGGTTTGAGTTCGTGACGCCGATATACCGGATGAGGAAGAATCCGACGATCGACGCTCCTGCCATGGCGCCGAGGGTGTTGACCGCATAGAGGGCGCTGGTGTTGAGGATGATCTTCTTCCTGTCGCTGGTGACGGCGCGGACGAGCACGGGAAGGGAGCCGCCCATGATCATGGTCGGGACGATCAGAATGGCGGTGGAAAGCAGGATGCGGACTGATATGCCGGCGAACGTGTGGACGTCTGCCGTGAATGGAAGATTGTAGACGATACCCGACAGGAACATGATGATATACGGGATGATGGCCGCGAGCACACCGAGTATGATTTCCAGGATGCCGTAGAGCCGGACACGATTTCCCACACGGACCGCATACCGCCCGATGACATGGCTGCCCAGCGCCAGTCCTCCCATGAATACCGCGATGATGACCGACATGGACACGACCGTGCCGCCGAAGACCAAGCCGAAGAGCCGTATCCAGATGATCTGATATGCGAGGGCGCACGCGCCTGAGAGGAAGAATACGAACAAGAGTATGGGCATGGAACCGTCCTGTCAGAGATGCCGCGCGGCGGCGGCCGGTGGTTTCGCCGTGACTGCCGGAGTGAATCGATCGGGAATTTGTACCGCTCCCGGCCGGTCGCGGGAGGATCGGATTAAACGTCAGGCTTCGTCCGCCCGGACCGGGGCGGTATTCCCGTTGTCGTTCCCGAGCTGCTTGTCTACGAAGGGAATCGCGTACATGAGCCCGACCGTCATCCAGAAGGTGTTGTTGGTGAGGTCGGTCGCGAACGTGAAATTGACCACGAAAGCGATCATCAGCGCCGTACAGGCTATCTGGGCGTTACGGAGATAGCCGTTGTTGATCCTGAATGATGTCCGGAAACCGTGGAAGAGCACCGTCATGAAAAGCCAGGTTCCGGCGACGAAGCCGATCAGTCCCTCCTCGGCGAGGATCTCGACTTGGATCGTGTGCGGCTCGTTCACCTCCAGGAGCATGTGCGGCATGTTCGGATCGACATAGTCATAGTAGAGACGGGGAAATCCCCGCATGCCGATGCCGAAGAGCGGATGATCCTGCCACATCCATATCCCCGTCTTGATGAGTGAAAGACGGGATGAAGAGGATTCGTCGCCCGACGGGTCGAAAATTGAGCCGAACCGGTCGAACACCACCTCCCAGAGCTGCGGGATTTTTATGGAGAGCACGACAGCCATGAGGACCACGACACCGAAAAAGATGCCGAACCACGACCATTTCCTGTGCATTGCGACGATAACCCCGATGCCGACAAGCGATGACAGCCAGCCCGCGCGGGAGAAGGTGGAGAGGATACCCACGCACGATGCGAGGAGCGACGCCACGATGATGATGGTGGTGACGGGGTTCTTGCGCTTGACGAACAGGGCCCCGAAGGGTATGACGATGCCGATCATGAGAAAGCACGCCAGCTTGTTCGGATTGTCGAAGGTCCCGGTCGAGCGATAGACGGCGAGTCCGAGGGATGTGGCCATCTTGACCACGTGGGGCGCATAGAACGACCCCTGGGTCAGGAGCTGATAGATGGTGAGGATGGATATGGCCATCGGCACCAGGATCATGCTCCACATGAGGGTTTTCACCTTCCAGACCTTGTCGACGCATTCGATGACGATCAGGCTGATGAGCCCCATCACGACCACGCGGACGAATGTGTAGCTTCCCTGGGGAAAGTCGGGTGTATAGATCAGACTGTATGAAAGGATGAACAGAAAAAGGATGAATGGCGGCCAGAGATCGACCTTCCTGATGATCGTCCGGCGCCTGAGCACGAGATTGAGGAATGTGCTCACGAAGGTCACAAAGAGCGCCAAATGAAAATAGGTCAGGTGGAACCTGATACGGCTCGTGGTTTCGACGATGCGTCCCAGAAAATCGAAGCCCGTGGCAATCAGCATGAGCACGATGCCGATGGTGGGCTCGAGGGGAATGGTCACCAAAAGGACCGGTGTCACGAGAATGCCGAAAACGTATGCGAAGAAAACGAGATCGCCCCACAGGATATGATCGCCGTACAGGTAGACGACGATGAGGGCGGCCTCGAAACTGACAAGGCTCCAGAATACCTTCCACAGGCCGATGGCCTCGCGGTCGTTGTCGAGGGCGTGGGTCGTCATTCGTCGTATCCGGGGTGGTCTGATGCGGGCGTTGCAAGACGAACCATGCCCGCTTCTGCAAACAATTAAACTACGAAAACGGGCATGGACCGTGCAAGTCTTTTCTGGGATGCTGCGCTATTTTCGGAATTGAACCGCATTCGGGGCCGCTTCACTCGACACGAGGGATGACCGTGCGGAATCCCACACTTCTGTTGGCCGCCTCTATCGCCATGTTCGTCTTGTCGAACGTGCGCGCCGACCTGAAGCAGCCGTATGCCGAACCGCCGCGCGCTGTCTTGTTGAGGCCCCAGTCGGGACCGATGGGATCGACGAAGGTCGAATCGGCCCAGGAGCGGTCATAGGTTCCCTGCCAGTCGAGGGTCCATTCGAAGACGTTTCCGCTCATGTCGCACAGACCGTCATGACTGTCTCCCTGCGGAGAGAACCATCCCACGGGAGCGAGGTCGTTGTCGAAACCGTCGTCGTTGAGCTGGGTGTTCATGGGCTTGTAGTAACCGGGATCGGGACCCCAGGCATAATCGCGGTTGTCGAGCCATTTCGCGGCCAGTTCCCATTCGGAGTCGGTGGGCAGGCGGTATCCCCTGGTGTGAATGTCATATTCCCATGTGTCGATATCGGTGGTCTGGTCGTAGCCTTCCATGATGTTGCGCTCGTGGCAGAACAGCATCGCGCCGTACCACGAAACGAAGCTGACAGGCAGCTTCCGGAATCCCTGACGCACCTGAAGACGGTCGTCCTCCATGACCATCGGAGATTGGGATTTGTCATCGCCCTCATCGATGAGAAAAAGGAGCTTCGAATCCTCGCCGATCGTCCGTCCCTCCCTGCCGCTGATCGTGATTATGTCCCGCTCGAGGGCATGGTTCATGACATCGCAGAATATCGCCGAGGTCATTTCGTATTTGTCCATGAGAAAATCATGGCTGATGACAACCTCGTGCTGAGGATAGACATAGGGATATTCACGGCGGCTGGTTCCACGGAGATAGGTGTTTCCCTTCACCAGGTTCATCTTGTCGAGATACCGGTCGATGGCGAGAACCGTGTCGGCGGTGGAGTCGAGTGTCATGGGGCCCAGGTTGAGCGTCCGCGCGTCCGGGTGGGTTACGGTGACCGTGTAGAGGATATCGGCCACCCCGCGGTACGCCGACATCTGGACGCCTCCCGTGCCGATCCACGAGCCCGTGGCGGCGTCGACCATGAGCATTTTCGCATTCAGATGCCGGTTGCCGGCGGTGAGCCTGTACAGATAGACACCAGCGGAATTTGCCCGTCCACGGTCGTCCTTCCCGTCCCAGACCGCCGTGTGGAAACCCGGAACCCGGCTGCCGTGGTCGATGGTCCTGACATGCTGGCCGAGAACGTTGAAAATGTCGATTCGCACCTCTGCCGTCGTATCCAGGCTGTAGGATATCCTGGTGGTGGGATTGAAGGGATTCGGATAGTTGCCGTAGAGCCTGAAGGCCGAGGGTTCTTCCGCCTTCACGTCGGTGATGTTGAAGGAGAAGACGCCCGTGGTGTCGGTGACCGCCGTATAGCTTTCTTCGGGATCGGCCACGTTTTCCACGACGATTGTCGCACCGGCGGCGGGACGGCCTATGTCGTTCACGATACGTCCCGAATAATCGAGGGAAAGGGCCTGTGTGACCCCGGAAACGAGAAAAACGAAAATCAAGGCTCCATGGCGTATGCTCATATCCATCACCGTTTCGTCGAATTGAGGGTTGTCGCGTCTTCCGGTCCCTGTCGGCAGGACCGTTTATGGACAAGGGAATATAGAAAACACCGCTTTTACAGACAAGCCGGAAATGGCTTTCCGTAAAAGTATTCCGGGTATCCAGTTAAGTCAGCATCCATTTATACGTTTTGGCTCCATTGAAAACACCATGTATTATTGTATAACCCCTCCGTCGCTTCGCGACACCTCCCCTGACAGGGGAGGCCATGTTCTGCAGGAGCCGGCGGTACCCGGTCCCCCCTTTTTCAGGGGGGATACGGTCGCAGACCGAGGGGGTTATAGAATAACCCGGGTGTCACGTCAACTCAGCTTCAACGTATTCTCTTTCGCGCAATTCAAGAGGGAAAAAGCATGGTTTCCCGCTTTGCTGACTTAACTTGATAACCGTACATAATAAAATATAACACCATACATATACTATATCTTATAAGTATTTCTCAGTGGGTTTACAGAGGTTTGTCAATGAAATCGAGGTGAACGGCGGACAGGGTTGCTGCGAAGAAAATGACAGGCTCGTGTGCTCGATACACCGGGGGCGTTTTCAGAATCAACGGAAGAGAGCGTCAAATCCCAGCCAAATACCAAAAAAAAGAACGCGGAACCGCATTGTCGAGCATTCATCGGTGGAGGAAGTGCTGCGGCCCCGCGTTCTGAAGCATATGTGTGGTGCTTTTTTCGCCTGTCACGCAGGCGCATCATTCACTACAGGAACATCGTTGACAGAACAAAATCGCTGATCATGAGGGCGACATACACCAGCGCCATGAAACACAGGACACAGGTTCGTCCGCTTCCCATACGTCCTCCCTTTCGAACTGAACGAACACATCATCCCCTCACTGTCAAGTATAACATATCGCGCACGAAGATTCTGTGATATGAGTCACAGAACACGAAAAAAAATAAAAAAATTT
>CAYNWJ010000049.1:3473-15083 GCA_964400815.1 uncultured bacterium | reverse complement strand
ACCCCTGTTTCCGGCGTGAGAGGCCGGCGTCCTAGGCCACTAGACGAATGGGCCATGTCCTTTCAAGACTGGTAAGATATACAATTGCTCCGAAAAACACAACAATTTTCTCGGGGATGGATATCCAACGTTCCGATACGGGCGGAGATGGTATCGCATGGAACTTGACAGCATGCTTGAGCGCCGTAGCTGAGGCGTCCGTTCACGCTTGAAATCACCGTCCGGTGTTCAACCAGATGTCGAGTCTCGGTGCCTTCCAGCGGTATGGTTTGCCGAGGATGTCGTAATCCCCGTCACCGTCCAAATCGACACATCGCGATTCGTGATTCGCATACCCCTCGGTGGCGACGGCACTCTCGAAATTCCCCCTGCCGTCGCCGAAGAGAAGCAGCGCCCGGGCGTCGTCGTTCCCGCCCAGGTTCATTTCGGCGCTGAAGATGTCCAGGTGGCCGTCGCCATTGTAGTCGCCTGTTCCGATGGAATGACCGTTATCGACCTCGGTAATGATTTCCGTGGCGTACCATGTGCCTTCCCGCCACTCGTAGAGCATGAGCGGGGCCAGGCCGTCGCCGACAACGAAGACCACTTCCGGCCTGCCGCCCTCGATGAACTGTCCGGTCGCCGCGCGGGAGAACGCATAGGACGCGTCGATGATGTTGTCCATGAACCTGCCGTCACCGAGATACTTGAACCACCGGCCGCCGCCGATGATGTCATCGATCCCGTCGCCGTCGATGTCCGCCCTGGCGAAGCCCTCGTGTTCGTTCGTCGACCGCCAGCCGGGATAGGTCCCGCGCTGCTCCATTTCGCTGTCGCTGCTCCAGCTATAGATTTCCTTCATGTCCCAGACGGCCGCATCGCGCGGCGTATCGGGGATTTCCGCCATGAAGAGCACGCCGGCACGCTGGTTCCAGAAAACCAGTTCCGCCGCCCCGTCACCGTCGAAATCCCCGAACATCTGGTCGTGGTGCTTGTTCGCGCCGCCGTCCTTGATGAGATGGCGCGCCCAGGGACGCTTGGGATCGAAACGGGGCGAAGGATTCTCCCACCACCAGACCCGGTTCGAACCGCCGTCACCGCCGAACACAACATCAGGGTCGCCGTCGCCGTCGATGTCGTGGACCGCCGAGCCCGCCTCGATGGGGCATTTCCCGCTTTCGACCGCGTACCGGTCCCAGCCGTCGGGGCCCCGCCGGTACCATACCACAGCGGGCGCCTCGGTCCGCTCGGCGATGAGAAAATCGTTGTCACCGTCACCGTCCACATCGAAAACCGCCGTGGCGGTCTGCTGGGCGCCCGGATTGGGAACGCCGATATCGCCCGTTTCGGTGGAAATATGCTTCCAATGGAACGTTTTCGCGGTTTTCTGTGCGGAGACGGCGCCTGCTGTCATCCCCATGGCAAGACAGGCACAGAGGCATATACAGATCAGGGAGTGCATCATCGCATCCTCCGGTGATTGAGAGAAACGATTGCGAACATACGCCCGAAATCGCATTATCGCAATAAAAGCGCTGCCGGGACGGGAAGTCAAGCGGAGAATGCTCAGCTCAAAAGCCGGCGGACCTCCGCGACGATATCGTCCACCTGCGGGATGCAGGACTGCTCCAGGGTGCGGTTGTAGGGAATGGGGGTGTTCTTGCCGGCGAGAATGGTGACCGGAGCTTCGAGATAGTCGAACATGCGCTCGGAGATGAGCGATGAGATGTCCGAGGCCACGCCGCCGCGCCTGACCGCCTCCTGGACGATCAGCGCGAAACCGGTCTTTTCCACGGAGGCGAGAATGGTGTCGGTGTCCAGGGGAACGAGGGTCCGGGGATCGACGATTTCGGCTTCGATACCGTCCGCCGCGAGGCTGTCCGCCGCAGCGAGGGCCCGTTCGACCATGCCGGACCAGGCCACGATGGTCACGTCCCTTCCCCGGCGTTTGACATCGGCCCTTCCCGGTTCGATGACATGGTCATCCGCGTGAACGGGGCCGGAGATGCCGTAGAGACGCTTGTGTTCCATGAAAACGACCGGCCGGTCGAGACGGATGGCCGCCTTGAGAAGCCCTTTCGCGTCCGATGGTGACGAGGGCGTGAAAAGCATGAGGCCGGGAATGTGATAAAAAAGCGCCTCCAGGCTCTGTGAATGCTGAACGCCGAGACCGTCCCCGACGCCGCCCTGGGTGCGCATGACGAGGGGCACGCTCCGTTCGCCGCCGGTGATGAAACGGTATTTGGCCGCCTGGTTGACGAGCTGGTCGATGGCGAGAATGGAAAAATCGACGAACAGGAGCTCCACCACGGGCCGCATGCCCGCGATGGCCGCGCCGATTGCCATGCCCGTGTAGCTCGCCTCGGCGATGGGCGTATCGATCACCCGTTTCGGGCCGAACTCGTCCAGAAGCCCCTTCGTCACCTTGAAAGAACCGCCGCGGGCGCCCACGCCGATGCCCATGACGAACACACGCCCGTCGTCCCGCATTTCCTCCGCCATGGCCTCGTTGAGAGCCTGACGGTATTCAATCATGCGTCCATTGTTCATGTCCGTTCCGTTCATCGTCATCACCATGCCTCCCGAATCAGGGTATCGAATTCGTCGAGGCTCATTTCAGGGCTCTTTTTCGCGAACGCCACCGCCTCGTCCATCACTCGTTCTGCATCGCGCTCGATGGCGCGCACATCCTCTTCGTTCATTCCCGCGCGAACGAGGGTCGTCCGTCCGATGCGCAGGGGATCGCGTTCCTTCCAGATGTCCATGAGGTCCTTCGGCATGTAGGCCCCGGGATCGTTTACGTGATGACCGCCGAACCGGAATGTCAGCGCCTCGAGCAGCACCGGCCCGCGGCCGTCACGGCAGATCTCCGCGGATTCGCACGACGCTTCGTACACCGCACACACATCGTTGCCGTCCACCTGCATGCTCTCGACCCCGTACCCCGCCCCGCGGCGGAAGATATTCGGCTCACGGGTGGATTCCTCTACCGGCATGTTTACCGCGTACCGGTTGTTCTCCACGACCATGAGGAGAGGGGCATTCCAGATGGCCGCCAGGTTGAGCGTCTCCGCAAAGACTCCGTTGTTCGTGGCGCCGTCGGATGTGAAGACAACCGTGACACCGCCGTCCTCACGGATGGACTGGGCGAGCGCCGCTCCCGCGCCGATGGGGATGCCGCCGCCCACGATACCGTTCGCGCCCAGATTGCCGCGCTCGAAATCGGCGATGTGCATCGACCCGCCGAGCCCCTTCGAATACCCGTCCGATCTGCCCATCAGCTCGGCGGTCATTCGTTTCAGGTCCCCGCCCATGGCGATGCAGTGACCGTGGCCGCGGTGGGTGCTGGCGATGAGATCGCCCTCGCGAAGCGCGGCGCACACGCCCACGGCGACAGCCTCCTGTCCGGTGCAGGGATGGAAATAGCCGCGGATCAATCCCTCGGCATAGAGCCGGACGCCACGTTCCTCGAATATCCGGATGGTATAGAGCTGGCGATAGAGTTCGGCGAGAAATTCGCGTGTATGGTCTTTCTTCATATGAATCTCCAGTTCACGGTGCAGACGATCTGTGCAGCCGCATCACGAGCGGGCGACCACGGTGAAGCAATAGGTGTCGCCGCGATAGAGCGACTCCTCCATCTCGAAGATCATGTTCCGACCGCAGAATGTGGCGCCGCCGACAACGAGGGCCGGCACCGGCTCGTCGAGCCCGAAATTTCCCAGCGTTTTCCGGTCCGTGAGGACACGCGCCGAAAGACTCTGGTGAACCTCCGCGAGTGTGAGATTGTAGTCGCGTTCATAGATTTCGTACAGGGAACCCGCCAGGTCCCGGGTGTCGACATCGGGGCAGAACCGGCGGGATATGTATCTCGTTTCGAGCATGACCGGGACACCGTCGGCGAACCTGAGGCGTTTCACGGCGAACACCGGACCGCTCATGGCGAAAAACCTCCCGTTGAGCGTCGATGAATACCCGGACTCCATGGGCCTGATATCGAGCACATCAGTCGACGGTTCCATGCCGGCCTGTATCATGTTGTCGGTGAAACTGAGGATCTTGTCCGCGGAGCGCTCGACGCTCCTGGTGCGCACGAATGTTCCCTTTCCCCTGATGCGCGTCACCCAGCCGGCGTGCTCGAGTTCCGCCAAAACTCTTCTGGCGGTGGTGTTGCTGATGTTGTATTTTGTAATGAGTTCGTTTTCCGACGGTACGCGTCCGCCCGGTTTGAGCTCGCCCTGCCGGATACGGTCGATGATACGGCGGCTGACGGCGAAGTATTTCGGCACTGAAGCATCTATCGGTTGCACGGGCCCTCCAAGTTAACGCACTAAGTTACAGTATACTCATTCGACTTGGCATTGTCAAGGCTTAATGATACAAGCAGTTATGTTTTCATCATATCCTGTCATAGTGCGTTAAGCCGGGTTTCCTTGCCCACATTCCTCACACTGCACCGTAAACGTCTCGAGCAGCGCATGAGCAATTCTTTCGACATCGTCGTTGTCGGCGCCGGCCCCGCCGGATACACCGCAGCCCTGCGAGCCGCCCGTCTCGGCATGACCGTCTGCGTGGTCGAGCGCGACAAACCCGGCGGTGTCTGTCTGAATGTGGGCTGCATTCCGACCAAGTGCCTCGCCTCGAGCGCCGCGCTGTTACGCTCCACCGGTGATCTCGAGGAACTGGGCGTTTCATGCGACACCACGGGCTTCGACTACCGTGCGGCGATTGACAGGGCGTCACGTTCCGCCGAACGGCTTTCAGGCACTGTATGCTCCATGCTCGAACGGGCGGGAGTGATCATGCTCAGCGGCTCGGCGTGCCTGACACCGTCGCGCACCGTCATGCTGGACGACGGCCGTGAGCTCCACGCGGAATCCATCATCCTGGCCACGGGATCCTCTCCCCGTCCCCTGCCCGGCATCCCCTTCGACGGGACATCGGTGCTCACCTCGACCGACATGCTTTCCCTGAAATCGCGTCCCGGAAGGCTGCTTGTCGCCGGCGGCGGTGCTGTGGGGTGTGAATTCTCGTCGATATACGCGGCGTTCGGTTCCACGGTCACGCTCGTCGAGATGGAACCGCGCATTCTTCCGGGATTCGACACCGAAATCGTCCGTCACCTGCAGCGATCATTCAAGCGTTCCGGTGTCGGCGTGAAGACCGGCAGTCGCATCGAAAGCATCGAAAAAACGGAGGACGGTGTTTCCACCCGAATCATCGACAACGATGGTCACACGGCCGTCGTGGATGCGGATGTTCTTCTGGCCGCCGTGGGGCGGGACGCGTCGATCGCAAGCCTCTGCCTCGACGGAGCCGGGATCCGGACCTCGGGCGGGAACATTGTCACCGGGGACTGGTACGAGACGGACGCTCCCGGCGTGTATGCCGTGGGAGACGTGATCGGGGCACCGGGACTCGCCCATGCAGCTTCGCGTGAAGCCGAGATCGCCGTGGACCATATCGCGGGAAGACCGGCCCCGAAGCGCATCGACGCGGGTCTGGTTCCGTGGGCGGTGTTCGCAGAACCGGAACTCGCGGGTTTCGGGCTGACCGGCGAACGTGCGGAACGGGAGGGCATCGAAACGGTGCGGATAGCCGTTCCATACCGTTCATGCGGGAAGGCTGTTGCCGACGGCGCGGAAGAAGGCGTGGTGAAGGTGCTCGTCTCCCCTGCCGGTAAACGGCTGCTCGGCGCCCATATCGCCGGTTACGGGGCCGCTGAAATCATCCATCAGTTCCTGCTCGCCGCAACAGCGGACATCCGGTTCGACATCGCCGCCGCGACCGTCCACATCCATCCAACACTCTCGGAAATCGTTTCCGACATCTTCAAACGAATCGACCTCCTGCCTTCCAAGGCGTAACAGAATCTGCCCCTTCCCAGCAATCGCGGCGCCAGGCACGATCAGGCCGAAACATCCCAGCTTATGATATATTCCCATCGTGACACGGCGCAGGACGGCGCCTTTTCGAGCCGCTCCCAGCCGCCGGAACATGAGTTTTCGCGGGCGGTGAGCTCGAAATGGCAGAGCGCTATCCCCATGTCGATCTCCTGGAGCGCCGGGTATTTTTCCGTATATGCGGGATCGCGCTCGAGAAAGACATGGCACACCCGCTGCCCCTTCTCCATGACGATGCGCCAGGGCTGTTTGTTCGATGCGGACGGCGCCAGCCTCACCATCTCCAGGGGCTCCGAGAAACGTCCGGCGGCCTCGGGATTGAGACGGCTGTCGGGAGTGTCATAGAAAAAGATGTCCTCCCACGGTTTGCGCTTCTTCGAGCCGGCGCTCCACCTGATGAGCGAATCGACAATGCCACGCTTTCCGGCGCGATGACCGACGGGAACAATGGCCGGGACAACCTCGGACTCATTCGCATCGATGGTGTCCGCGAACGCACTGGACTTGAACGTCCCCCCGAGCCAGCAGGAACCAAGGCCGAGATCGGTGACATGCAGGATGACCGCCTCCATCAGATACCCGTAATCCACCATCGCCATGGGAGCGTTCGTGACCGCCCCGATGATGAAATCGCGCGCACCCCTGATGACTCCGTAGGTCCCCATGCCCCTGAGCGCGGAGACGTCGCTTTCAGACGCGGAAGCGACCATGAAGCGCGGACGGTTGCCGAAAGGTCCTCCTGGCAGGGAACCGATGAACTGTTTCAGGGCGCCGATGGTATTCCCGGAAAGCGGCCGGCCATCGAAGGTGCGCCATGAGGAACGCTCGCGGACAAGATCGCGCACCGGTCTGGCATATTGGATCATTGCATGACTCCGTTGACAAGGGTTCGGAAACGGCCGTGACATGGAACGGACAGGACCGCTGAAAGCACCGGCCGGTGTATTCGTCAGCTATTATGCAATAAATACAATTACATGTGTCGAGTCAACGACGATTTCTGAAAACAGGCGCCCCCCATTTTATGGCACACATAGTTATTTCGTCGGTTCTCAATTGCTGAGCAGGGATTTTCGGGATTACGGGATTAACCAGATAAATCCCGCCAATCCTTTCATCACTATAATCATGGTTCAAACGATGCATGGTCAATCATCGTTCTTCTGTCAGCACCATCATCGGTTACAGGCACTTCCGACAATTTATAAGCCGGTTATCCAGGTAAGTCAGCATCCATATACGTTGATATTGACCGGGCCTGAAATTGGGCATTTCAGGTGAAAATCTCTGGTTTTGATCGTCCCCCCTCTCCCCCTGGAGGGAGAGAGGGAGCCCGTCCCCTGGTGCTTTTCCTTCTCCCGGTTCGGGGGAAGGTGGCGCGAAGCGACGGAAGGGGGGCTTTGCAGAGAAAAAGCTGAATCATGTGTTGCTTACCGATCTGGATACCCGGAATTTTCAAAGAAGTTGTGATGAACGGTTCCTGTGCCGATATTTACATGATTCGGTATATCCCAATCATTCGCAGGAGATGTCGGGCATTTCATGAAACCCACTGTTTCCATCGCCGTCCGCGACCTCGTCGAGCACGTACTCCGGTCGGGGGACCTTGAAATGACGGTGTTCGGGGCTGCGCGGCCGGTGGAGTCCATACGCCTTCACCAGAAACTTCAGCGCTCCCGGCCGGAGGGTTACAGGAGCGAGGTCCCGGTGTCCTTTACGGTCGAGACGGATACGGTGATTCTCGAGATCGGGGGACGCATCGACGGCATCCTCGTCGAGGACGGCCGGACGGTCATCGAGGAAATAAAAACCACCACCAGCGACCCCGGCGACATGGCCGCCCGCGTCAACAGCATGCACTGGGGCCAGGCCCGGTGCTATGCCTATTTCCACGCCCGTGAGGAACAGCTCGAACGCATCGACATCCAGTTGACCTACATACATATCGATACCGGTGATGTGCGAGAGGCCAGGAAAACACACACCCTTGCGGAACTCGAGGAGTTCTTTTCAGGCCTGGCAGCCTCCTATCTCGAACGGGCGGAATCTGCGGCCGCCTGGAAGAAGAGACGGGACGAGTCGATCGAAACGCTAGCCTTCCCGTTCCCGGCGTTCAGGACTGGACAGCGCAACATGGCCGCGGCCGTCTTCACGACCATCCGCGACAGGGGAAAGCTTATCGCCCGCGCGCCCACGGGCATCGGAAAGACCGCCGCCGTGCTCTTTCCGGGCATCAAGGCCCTGGGCGCGGGACATGCCGACAGGCTCATGTACCTCACGGCCAGGACCACGGGCAAGCAGGTGGCCGAGGAGACGCTTTCGGTCATGCGCGCCTCGGGTCTCAGCCTGAAGTCCCTGACCATGACAGCAAAAGACACCATCTGTTTCGAGCCCGAAGCGTCCTGTTCCGGCGAAGAGTGTCCCTTCGCCCGCGGACACTTCGACCGTATCAACGGCGCCGTCCGTGACATCCATACACACACCGATTCCTTCGACCGCGCGGCCATCGAACATCATGCCCGCGAACACCGGGTCTGCCCGTTCGAATTTTCACTGGAGCTTTCCCTGCTCGCCGACTGCGTGATCTGCGACTATAATTATGCATTCGATCCCCGTGTATCCCTCCGGCGGCTCGTGGAGGAACGGGCCGGCACGCTCGTGTTCCTCGTTGACGAGGCACACAATCTTCCCGACCGGGCGCGGGACATGTTCTCCGCCGAACTGGCCAAACAGCCGTTCCTCGATCTCCGGCGCGCCCTCAAGGATCGTCTCGATGGACTGTACCGGCTGCTCGGCGCGGTCAACAGGCACTTCCTGTCACTGCGGAAAACGCTGGAAGGCACACATGGCAGGAGTGTGGAAGATGAAGCGCCGCAATCGTTGCTGCGTCCCCTCCGAAGATTCCATGGCGCGGCCGAAAAATGGCTCGTCCGTAACATCGCCGCGGACTTCCGTGAGGAACTGCTCGAACGCTGGTTCGAAACGGGGGCTTTTCTCAGGATTGCCGAATCATACGACGAAACGTATGTCACCCTCTCGGAGGCTTCCGGCCGCGATGTCAGGATCAGGCTCTTCTGCATCGATCCATCGCGCCGCCTCAGAGAAGCCCTGGACAGGAGCGCGGCGGCGGTCTTCTTTTCCACCACCATGATCCCCGCCGGATATTTCTCCACGGTCCTCGGCTGCGGCGGAAGCGAAACGCGGACCATCGACCTGCCCTCCCCCTTTCCGCCGGAAAACCTGCGGATCGCGGTAGACGGCGCCATCTCGACACTGTACCGCGACCGCGGCCGGACAAAGGGGCTCGTGGCGGCGCGGCTTTCGGCCCTGGCAGACTCGCGCCGGGGCAACTATCTGTTTTATTTTCCTTCCTATGAATACCTCCTCTCCGTGCATGAAATCTTCGCCGCCGAAGCGTCCGGAATGGACATCATCGTTCAGGAGCGCGGCATGACCGAAGAAGAGCGTCACGCCTTCCTCGAACGCTTTTCCCATGAGAACGAACGGACACTCGTCGGTTTCGCGGTCATGGGTGGAATCTTCGGCGAGGGAATCGATCTCGCGGGCGAGCGCCTCGCCGGGGCCGCCATCGTGGGTGTGGGGCTTCCGGGATTGTCCCCCGAGCGTAATGTCATCAGGGACTACTTCAACCGGCAGAACGGCAGCGGTTTCGAATACGCCTACCTCTATCCGGGGATGAACAGGGTCCTCCAGGCCGCCGGGCGCGTCATCCGCTCGGAAACCGACCGCGGCGTCGTGCTGCTCATCGGCCGCCGCTTCGGCAACCGTTCAAATGCATCACTCTTTCCCCCGGAATGGCGGCCGAGGCGGACTCCCGCAGATCCGCAGGCGCTACGCGGGGAACTCGAGGACTTCTGGAACGGAGGATGACAACGTTCCCGCCCGGTCATGCATTCGGCGCTTGCCAGCACGGCAGGAAACCATATATTATTCGCTTGTCATTCACTTGCATCAGCATGAACTCTCACGGTTTTTCCATAAAAACCACACGAAAGGCGGAAACCATGGAACGGACGGGACGGGTTATCGCAATCATCATGCTGACCGCTCTGGCGGCGGGAGTTTTCACGGGAAAGGCGTGCGCACAGGAGGAGCCGCTCCGTATCATCGTATTCGGCGCACATCCCGACGACTGCGAGCTCAAGGCGGGAGGCGTCGCGGCCATGTGGGCCGGGCGTGGCCACAAGGTGAAGTTCGTGAGCGTCACCAACGGCGATATCGGCCACTGGAAAATCGCGGGCGGTCCCCTCGCACAGCGCCGCACAGAAGAAGTCGAGAAGGCCGCGGACATTCTCGGCATAGAGACCGAGGTGCTCGACATCCACGACGGCGAACTGATGCCCACCCTGGAGAACCGCAAGACCATCACCCGTCTCATCCGCGAATGGAAGGCCGATGTGGTCATGAGCCACCGCACCAACGACTACCATCCGGACCACCGCTACTCAGGCATTCTGGTTCAGGACGCCGCGTTCATGGTCACCGTGCCCTTCTTCTGCCCGGACACGCCGCACCTCACGCGCAACCCGGTGTTCATGTATGTGGAGGACGGTTTCCAGAAGCCCTATCCCTTCGAACCCGACATGGTCGTCGCCATCGACGAGGTCATCGGAAAGAAACTGGACGCCCTCGCGGTCATCGAATCCCAGTTCCTGGAAGGCGGCGTGGGCGGCAACGAGAACAGGATACCGAAAACCGACGAGGAATACCGGGCAGGTCAGGAGCGTGTACGGAACGCTTTCGAGCGCAGGTGTTCGCGCACGGCGGACCGGTTCAGGGAGAAACTCGTGGAACTTTATGGCTCCAGGGGATCGTCAGTGAAATACGCCGAGGCGTTCGAGGTGTGCGAATACGGCCGCCGTCCATCGGCGGAGGACCTGAAGCGGCTCTTCCCCTTCTTCGGAGAATAAGTCCTGCACGAGACCGGCGACAGGAAATGCGGGTCTGAATGGGATGCGGCGCCCGGAAACGCGTGCGGTGTGATGCAGCGGGACCTCCGCTCCCTGTGGGTCCTCGCTCTCGACTGTCAGGCAACGGGAGCGAATCCATCCTCGGGATCACTGATCGAGATCGGCTGGGCAGGGTTGTGCGCCGGCCGGGATTCATCCGGTCATGGCGGCGACCGCGTGGAATCCCACCTCGTCACCCTGCCCGCAGGCGAAGCCCTGCCGCCGCGCATATGCCGTATCACCGGAATATCGGACGACGATCTCCGGGAATCCGGCATATCCCCGGAAGACGCCGCCCGTGCGCTCGCCGCCGCCTTAAATGCCATCGTTACCGAAAACGGACCCCACGGCCCCTGCCCCGTGGTGATCCATTATGCGCGCTACGAGAAGCCATACATGGAGCATCTGTTTGAGACCGCAGGTCCTCCTATTCCCGCGCCCGTCGTCATCTGCACCCACGAGATCGCGAGACGGCTGCTTCCCGGCCTTCCACGCCGTGGCCTCAGGGCTGTCGCCGGCTATTTCGGACACACTGTACCCGAAGAGCGCCGGACCTCCCATCACGCGGAAGCCACGGCGTTCATCTGGCGCACCTTCGCCACGATACTCGCCGGGGAACAGGGCATCACCACCCTCGAAGAGCTCATGACCTGGCTCGCCACTTCCGAAGCGCCGGTCCGCACGGGACGCGAATATCCCATGGAGCGCATGATCAGGATGGACATGCCGGATGCGCCCGGGGTCTATCGCATGCTCCG
>CAYNWJ010000049.1:2824-3463 GCA_964400815.1 uncultured bacterium | reverse complement strand
GTCCTGTATGTCGGCAAGGCGAAATCCCTCAAGCGTCGAATCAACAGTTATTTCACCAAACGATCCGGTCACCCCGGCCATATTCTGGAAATGCTCTCCCAGGCGGTCGATATCGATGTGACCACCACCGGCTCGGCCCTCGAGGCGGCGCTTCTCGAGACAGACGAGATCAAACACTTTAAGCCACAATATAATATTCTACTTCGTACCAGATCGCGAGCGGTCTCCTTCGCCTCCCCATCCTTCGAGAGCTTTTCCCCGGAGACGGACGAAATCCACACGGTCGGACCCGTCATGTCCACGGGACCGTTCGAGCGCACCGCCCTGCTGGCCCATCTCCTTTCCGCGTCGGCGGCAGGTCATCCGGATTTCGACGACGTCCCCGTGGAGCAGCTCCTCGGCTTTGCCCCCGATCCCCTTCCGGACCATGGCGTTGTCATGGAGGGGATCGAGCTGTTCCGTCGTTCGCATATCGGCGTGAGCAGCGGGGTGCCGGTCATTCCAAAGGATCTGCTCCGCACGGCGGGCGGGAAATTATGGCTGCGGCGTCTTGCGGAAGGGGACGATGATTCGGCGGAGGAAGAGCCTGATGGTGAGGGGGTATTACAGGAGTTGACCGCGTCGCATATCCTCGGCCAT
>CAYNWJ010000049.1:322-2814 GCA_964400815.1 uncultured bacterium | reverse complement strand
CGGCCATCTGGAATCGGGAGTCATGCACGCGGCCCTTCTGTCGAGACGGGCGCGATGGTGGCGCATGCTGTCGGAATCGGTCGTCACCTGGGAAGCATCGACCGTCGACGGCGCGTGGAACGTGCTGACAATAAGCAGCGGCGCTGTGTCCGGGCGCACCATTCGGGACAGGGACGCCCCCGTCCCCCTGCCGCCGGGGCATGGGAAACCGGGCGGCGAACGGCGGCGGTGTTTCACCGTGGCCGTCTGCGACCGCATGCGGGTGCTCACGACCGAAATCAGGCGTATTGTCAGCGAAAGGCGCGGCGTGTGCGTGAGGTGCGGTAAACGGTGCATGATCGAAGGAGAGAGGCTCAGGCGGCTGTTGCTGTGGGTGTAGATGCGGCAGGCTTCGTTTCATCGACAGTCGTGGCCGGCGTGCTCAAAGAGAGCGCAGAAAGATCACCAGGTCCGCTCTCTCCTCATCGGACAGGCCCGATGTCACGCCATGCATGTCTCCGGCGTTGAAACGTCCGACAACATCCTCCATCGTTCCCGCCCTGCCGTCATAGAGATAGGGCGCCGTTCGCCAGACCTCGATCAGCGCCGGGGTGTCGAAGGCCCTTCCCGCTTCACGGCCGTCTCCGGTCCCCACGTCATAGGGCCGGCAGTCCGTGTAGAGCGGCGCCGGGTGGCATTCAGAGCATCCCGCCCGTTCGAAAACCCGTCGCCCTCGTTTGATCGAATGAGCGCGGGCCTCATCGGCAGCAACCGGGCTCTCCACGGGACGGAGTGAGCGGAGATAGGCGTCAACGCCGTTCGCATCCTCCACGGACTGCTCGACGAACTGTATGTATTTCATCCCCGCGCGGACGGCTGTTTCGGCATCGGGCCGTATCCCCGTGATCATGACCGGCGGCGTGACGTGGGAAAGCAGAAGGCTCTTCGTGTTCTTCGGATTTCCCGCACCGTCATTGAGCAGGTCCCAGTTGAGGCCGTCGGCGCGGCCGTCCGGGTGACAGCTTGCGCAGCTCTGCCATCCCTGAAAGCACATGCGCCCGTCATTGAAGAGCATCTCCCCCCTGCGCTCGACAGGCATCGCCGACAATCCTGACAGGTGGACCGTCTTCACAGGTTCGTCACCGTAAAACGCCGCTCCGACAACCGCCATGGTACCGCTGAAATACTGTCCCACACAGAAGGCGTCCTGACAGGTTACGATACATCGCGGCCCCTGGCCCGGAAGTGTGATGCGTCTTCTGATGCCCGCCAGAAACGAGAGGTCATTCATGATATCGTCCGCCGAGAGGCGTCCCGGCGACGGAACGGTGGCCTCCGTGATTCGTTCGAGTCTTGCGTGCAGGGCGCTCCGGTCGATGATGCTGAGCTCGGATGTGCCCGCGTGGCTCACGGCGAGCAGGGCGCCGTCGGGCGAACAGGTCAGCGCCCAGGGATTTGCGGCGCCTCGATCGGGGTCGTCCAGCGGGAACGATGCGAGCAGACTCTTTCCCGCGGCGTCGATGACACTGAGAGCGTTCACGTTCATCCAGCCCCGTTCGAGCTGAGTGGTGGGCAGGTGATACCGTGCCATGATATGCGAGACATAGACGAAACGGCCGTCGGGCGACACGCACACGCCCCGCAGCCCCGTCGAACCGGCAGGCAGGGGAATATACGCCTCGACCGAACCGTCCGCGGTGGAGAATACGGTTACCGCAGCGGCCACGGCGGGCGGAACGGGGAGATGGCTCGCCACGAACAGCGACGCACCGTCGGGAGTGACCGCGGCTGCGACCGGCTCCCTGAGCGGCGGCCACGAAACGGCGTCTGTGGAGCCGGCGGCGGGAGAAGCGCTGTTGCCATAGCTTGTTCCCGGAACGAAGGCAGGTCTCGTGCCGGGGAGAATCTCCCCGGTTTCACCGGCTGTGGTATCGGTCGACGCCGGAAAGCGTTCGGCCTCCGTGCGCGCCACGACATCGACGACGGAAACATCGTTCGAGAAGCGGTTGCAGACATAGACAAGCCTGCCCCCCGGATGGGGCACGGGATTCATGGGTGTGTGGCCCACCGGAATACCGGCAAGCAGGCTGTCCCCGTGCGTGTCGATCAACAGAAAACGGCCCCAGGCGTTCCCCGCGGTCACGTACAACCGGGTCCCGTGAGGAGATACGGCAACACCCGAAGGCCGCGATGAAAGAGGCAGGCGACGCACGACATCCATGCCGGAAGGATCGATGACCGCTATCGAACATGCGCCGTGCTCCGCGGCATAGACAAGTCCGCGAACGGGGTCGGCCGCGAGGGAGACAGGCGAAGAACATGCAGCATCCCGGGACTCCGTTTCCCTCCCGCCCGTCCCGGCGGCGCAGCCCGCGAAATGGAGCGCGAACGACAGGATGTACATCCATGCGGCCGCGCCGGCCTTTGCATGACAGCGCGTCATGCCTGCCTTCAAACCCGCACGGCGTGTCCTACAGCGAAAGAACATACTCGACGAGATCATTGATTTCCGT
>CAYNWJ010000049.1:0-312 GCA_964400815.1 uncultured bacterium | reverse complement strand
GCGGTCCTGCTTGGTGTGATCGACGAGCACCTCGAAAACCGTTTCCGAGCGGCCGTCGAAGATATAGGGCGAGGTGCGCCAGAGCTCCACGAGGGTCGGGGTGTCGAAGGCCCGCCCCCGCTCGGCTCCCACGCCCGTGCCCACGTCATAGGCCTGCTTGTCGGTAAAGAGCGGCGGCGGATGGCACCGGGCGCATCCGGCCGTATCGAACAGCCGTTTGCCCCGGGCGGCGTAATCGCTCAAACCGCCGTCATCCTCGAGATAGGGGCTTTCCAGAGGCCTGAGCGATGAGAGATAGGCGTCAATGGCCCG
>CAYNWJ010000048.1:0-15445 GCA_964400815.1 uncultured bacterium | reverse complement strand
ATAAAGTTCGGAGGTTGACGTACCAACCTGAAATACAATTTTTTGTCCATCCGCCGACCAGTGAGGCATCGAGGCATTTGATAAACTGGTCAACTGAGATCTACCGGATCCGTCAGCATTCATGGTGTAGATGTTCATGTTGCTCATGTTGCTTCCGCTTGAAAAAGCGATTTTTGCACCATCGTGAGACCAGGCCGGATAGCTTTCCGGATTGCTGGTATTGGTCAGATTTGTCTGGCTCGTACCGTCAACATTCATCGAATATATTTCACGGTTTCCGTCGCGGTCTGAACAGAATACTATTTTCGTTCCGTCTGGTGACAACTGCGGCAAATTGTCTATGGCTGAATTGAAGGTCAGCTGTGTTACATTGGAGCCGTCCGTATCCATGATGTATATTTCATGGTCACCGTCAACATCCGATTGATATACAATTTTCTCTGCCGCCAAAGCGTGAGCTGAAATAAACATGATGCACACAGACAGGATTCCGACAACCTTTTGCATGATGCCCCCCCAAAAACCGACATTGTTGTTTGCTACATTAGTATAATCGTATATAATATTCGAGAAGTGTCAATGAATAAGGGACATTTTCCGTGATTGAATGAGATCACCCGCCTTTAAGCGGTAGATATATACACCACTCGATACCCGCGTTCCGGCATCATTTCTTCCATTCCAGAGAACGGAATGATATCCCTGTGTCTGCATGTCACTCATGAGCGTCCGTACAAGCTGGCCGCTGATATTGTATATCGAGAGTTCAACAAATGAACGCGAAGGTATGAAATAGTGAATGGTGGTTACTGGATTGAAGGGATTGGGCATGTTCTGTTCAAGGCTAAACTGTGTGGGAGAACTGCTTGTAACAGTTGTGATGATGCCGGCTTCAACACCCCAGTACGGATTGTAGTCCTTTCCTGTCGCATTCGTCAGCTGCGAGACGCCGGAACCGTCTGCGTTCATGGTGTAGAGATCATAATTCCCGTCCCGCTTGCTGAAAAAAACGATCTTCGATCCGTCCGGTGACCAGCTTGGCGCCCAGTCCGGACCTGACGAACCAGAGAGATTCGTGGAACCGGAACCGTCGGCATCAACTGTATATATCTTCGCTCCGCTGCCGTCACCGCCCACATTGTAACCAAAGGCTATCTTGGAGCCGTCCGGTGACCACTGAGGTTCATTGAGCATGACGCCGTAACTGGTGATCTGCATCTGGCCGGAACCATCAGCGTTCATGGTATAAAGTTCGGAGGTTGATAAACCAACCTGAAATACAATTTTTTGTCCATCCGCCGACCAGTGAGGCATCCCGGCATTATTTGTAAAACTGGTCAATTGAGTTCTACCGGATCCGTCAGCATTCATGGTGTAGATGTTCCCGTAGCTCATGTTGCTTCCGCTTGAAAAAGCGATTTTTGCACCATCGTGAGACCAGGCCGGATAGCTTTCCGGATTGCTGGTATTGGTCAGATTTGTCTGGCTCGTACCGTCAACATTCATCGAATATATTTCACGGTTTCCGTCGCGGTCTGAACAGAATACTATTTTCGTTCCGTCTGGTGACAACTGCGGCAAATTGTCTATGGCTGAATTGAAGGTCAGCTGTGTTACATTGGAGCCGTCCGTATCCATGATGTATATTTCATGGTCACCGTCAACATCCGATTGATATACAATTTTCTCTGCCGCCAAAGCGTGAGCTGAAATAAACATGATGCACACAGACAGGATTACGACAACCTTTCTCATTTTTTTCTCCATTAAAAAGTTCTTCACCATAATAAGCACAGAAAGCACGGAGAGGCGGCGCATAAAATTCCTCCAAATTATGATTATACAGATAATTAATGTTATATTACTCAAAGTAATATCAGAAAACAACATCTGACATTTCTATCGTTATTTCTTGGTGCATACCATTTTATACTATCACCAGTATCAAAAATGCTGTGACCCTTGTCACATTCCAACGATTTTTTTCAATTATTTGTCCGGAAAAATGCAAAGACCGCATGAAAGTTCCATACAGTCTTGATATGTTGTGCTTTTTCCCGTCGTCAAGCAGGAAGGCAACGGAAACCTGTTCGCAGATCGCAAGGCTGCGAATGGATAACGGTAATGTAAGCTGACATGTTAGAAAAGCGAGCGTTGTTTACACATCATCTGGAAAAAAGTACTCGATGAGTTTTTCACCGGGTGTCAATCCGTCAATACCTTTATGCGGTTTGACGCAGTTATAGTAATTGATGAAACGGTTGAGTTCGTTTTTCCGGTGAGCCGGTGAGTTGAAAGTATGTGACGTGTGCCACTCCATGATGGTACGAATCATCCGCTCGGCTTTCCCGTTGGTTTGCGGTCGTTTGACCCTGGTGAACCCTTGGGCTATTCCGTGTTCCAGGCATTTCTCCATGAAGGCGTGTTTCCGGGGATCGCCCTTGTATTCTTTACCGTTGTCCGTGTAATACAGCTCGATGGAATACGCGCATTCGTCGATAACCTGCTCCAAAAAACGTGCCGATGAGGATTGTGTTTTATCCGGCAGAATCGCTGCAAACAACTCGCGGGAGTAATCGTCAACGGCGACAAAGAGATACTCGCGCCTGTCGGTGGTCTTCTGTCCGGTCAGAAGCGGCAAACGCTTGGTGTCACCGTGCAGCATCTGGCCGGGATAGTCCTTGTTGTACCGCTTCGCCTGTTTTTTTGAGACGGTCTTCGATGTCTTTCTCGATCTTGGTCAGGCGTCGCAGGCCGTACTTGACCGTCCTGTATCGTTTGTTTGTGCTTGTATGAATTGAGAAATCCTGTGCCCGACCGCGTTTGATAATCTTGTAGATGGTTGGCCGGGATACATGAAACTCACGGGCCAGATCAGTTACCGAAACATTCTCTTCGGTGTAGTTGCGGTATACTGCCTTTCGTTGAATCGGTGTCAATCGCGTATGTTTGTGTACTACCATCCGGCGCTCCTTTCCTGATATGGAAAAAATACCAATTACCGGATGTGTAAACAACGCTAAGATATCTTACAACTGAGATATTCATTTTTTGAGCTTCATATACAGCATTCTGGCAACGCCGGAAAAATTATACAGATACAAAAAAACCGTCCGCGTCACTCCGCAAACGGTTGCCTTTCATTCATTTATATTTGGCTGCCCCGCAAGGATTCGAACCTCGATAAGCTGATCCAGAGTCAGCCGTCTTGCCATTAGACCACGGGGCAACCTTGTAAGACAAGTAATATATTATTTTTTTTTCAATGAGTCAAGAATTGAAACGCGGTACACTGCGATATTTTGCCCCGCAGAATTCTCAGAACAAGATGCTCGCCAGTTTTCCCCGATATGTACGCGTCACATCGCTTTCCGGGCCGAGAACATTGAAAAGTGAAATCATTGCTTCACGGGCTTTTCCATCGCCATAATTTCTGTCTTTGCCCACAATTTCAAGGAAAATCTCACATGCCTCCTCGTACCGTTCTGAACCTGCATAACAGCAGCCGAGAACATACGCCGCATCGAGATCGTCAGGGGACTGTTCGCGACGTGCATTCGCTTGTTCGAATCCGCCCGCATCAAAGCAGACCCGACTGAACTCGAACAGCGAAAGAATAGAGCGCGCTTCGTCGTATTCCTTTTCTCCTTCGGGGATTGATTCGAGCAGTTGCCGTGCGGTCTCAGGGGAACCGCCCTGGAGTTCCAGACGGGCGAGTTCGAGCCGCGCCTTGTGATTGTCCGGATCCTCATCGATCAATGAACGGTAGAGTTCAGCCGCTTTCTTCTCATCACCCTGTTGGGCGAGTTTACGGGCTATTGCCAAGGCATCCTCCTCCTCGCTCCCCGCGATGGGATCGAGCAGGGCCCGTATTTCATTTTCGTTTTTGGCTCCCACGAATTCGCCGGCAAGCCCACCGTCCTTGATTATTTTTACTGATGGTATGCTGCGAATGCCGAATTGCGACGCAAGCTGCTGATTGGCGTCGACATCGACCTTGGCGAGGGCCACGCGCCCGTTATATGAAGCAACCACTTTTTCGAGAACAGGTCCCAGCATCTTGCACGGTCCGCACCAATCGGCCCAGAAATCGACGACAACCACGCGACTGTTGGACTCTTCGACCACTTTTTCCATGAAATTCGATGCATCCACATCGTACACAAATTCACCTGCACCATTCATGAGCATTTTCTCCTTTTATAATAATTGGTATCATTCTCATTGCATTTCAAGTCCTGGACATGATCCGCGACTTGTGCCGGGCACACCATGAAAAGCTGTTGCAGGATCGCCCGGGTTCGCCTATTATTCAGTGATAATGATTCTTCATGGATGGACAATCATGCGGAGACACCATGGATTTGTCAATGAACAAGATAGCTGATTTCTTCTCTTCGATACCAGGATTTTCCAGCAATTTCCAGAGAAACATAATTCTCAGCGCCATAATCATATTGCTCATATGGCTCGTCAGAAAGATGCTCTTGCGGCTGGTCATGAGCAACACGGATGATATCCGCACCCGCTATATCTGGCAAAAAACACTGACCTATACCACGTTTATCATCGGCATCGTCATAATCGCCAGCATATGGTTCGAGGGCGCTCACGATTTGACAACGTTTCTCGGCCTCCTCTCCGCCGGTATCGCCATTGCACTCCGCGATATCGTGACCAATATCGCCGGGTGGATATTCATCGTGTGGGTCAGACCTGTGGGCGTCGGCGACAGGATTCAGCTCGGCAAGCACCGCGGAGATGTGGTCGATGTAAACCTGTTTCACATCACCATCATGGAAATCGGCAACTGGGTCAACAGCGACCAGAGTACCGGGCGAATCATCCAGATACCAAACGGACAGATTTTCACTGAATCGCTGGCCAATTACAGCAGGGGATTCCAGTATATCTGGAATGAAATTCCCGTGCTCGTGACCTTCGAAAGCGATTGGAAAAAGGCCAAGAACATCCTTCTCGAAATCGCTCGTGAACGGACGGAGAAACTGAGCGAGGAAGCCGAACGCCGTGTGATCGAGGCCAGCAAGCGCTTCCTCATCTTCTATACCAAGCTGACTCCCACCGTCTATACCAGTGTCGAAGACAGCGGCGTTCTTCTGACCATCAGGTATCTGTGCGAACCCCGGCAGAGAAGAGGAACGCAGGAGGCCGTATGGGAGGACATCCTGTCGGCATTTTCCGAGTGCGATGATATCGACTTCGCTTATCCGACCCGCCGGTACTATGACAACATCTCGGAAGGAAAACCCGGGGCCCGCGCCGATACACCTCCACAGATCTGACAGGCGTTCCATTTTGGTTCATTCCTCTCCGGCCCGGCACAGGTGATTCTCACCAGAACTTCCCCGCCTGAATCAGAAAATATTCTCCCATCACGATCAGAAGAAAGCCCATGACCTTCTTCACCCGCACCATCCACATCCCCGATTTCGGGAGTGCCGTCACCAGACCGGTGAAGGTGCCTATCGCCAGGAGAAGCATATTCATGCCGAAAGCGAAAACCAGCAGCAATGAACCGCCCAAAATCACATTGTTCTGCGTGGCGACATAGGCCAGAAGCACCCCGAGCACCGGCGTGGTACAGGGCGCCGCCACCAGGCCGGAAGCCATTCCCATGATGAAAATGCCGACCACACCCCGCCTCTTCGTACCGGAACCGGCCGATCGCAGAAAACCCGGAATCGGCAGACTGAACACATCGAGCATCGACAACGCGAACAGAATGATTATGTTGGCAACAACAAGAAATGTCCATCTGCTCGAGCTGACCCGCCCGAAAATCTGCCCCGTCAGGGACGCTATCACTCCAAGAGCGGCATATGCCAGCGCCAGACCCGTCACATAGGACAGCGACAGAATAAACCCTTGCAGCCGTGATGATTTCTCCTGACCGCCGATGACGCCCACAGTTATCGGTATCATAGGATAAATACAGGGAGTGAAGCTGACCAGCACACCTGCCATGAACGCCGTGACAAAAGCGAGAAAAACCGAGCTTTCCAGATATCCCTGGAATGTCATTTCCATACCGCCCATCATAACCTCCCCCTGGCAGTATTTCCGTTATATCTTCATGTCTCCAACAAATCGATGCATATTGATATCACTATTTCGACGCTTCCGTTGTGTAGGGGTTCCACCAAGAAACATTTCTGCCCCCGCGCCTGAACAGTGCAACCATTCAGGACATGCGGGAAAATTCATCCAGCGCCCGGGAGAAAATGGTGTGTATGATTTCGTTATACCCGAAACCGGCGTCAACAGCCTGACGGATGAAAATTCCGGATACAGGCGAGAGGCCGGGAAGCGCGTTCACCTCCAGAAAGAAGGGGACACCGTCCGCGTTCGTCCGGAAATCGAAGCGAGCGTAATCACGCAGCCCCAAAATATTCCACAAGCGGCGGGACATCTGCTCCATGGAAGAAATCGAAGGCGCGGGCACATCGGAAGAAAATGCAAGAACGTCCCTGTCCCGCTGTTTGTATTCCCAGCTGAAGAACGGTATGCCGTCAACATGTCCCAGGAGAACTTCGCAGGGTGAAAGAAGGCGCGGAGGAGCGTTTCCGACCAGTGCAATGCAGAAATCTCGTCCGTCTATATAGGGTTCGACGATGGCATCCTGAGCGTAGCCATGGATGATGCGATGTGCCGCGGTCTGATATTCCTCCAAAGAGTGGACGTTCGAACCGCGGTGAATCCCCCTGCTCGATCCGTCGCAGCGTGGCTTTACGAATGCCGGAAATCCGAAAGGCGGCGGTTCGACCGGCACATCGCTCAAAATGTTGAAATCCGGGGTGTCGATGCCCGCATCGCGTGCGATACGCTTGGTGAGTGCCTTGTCCATGGTGAGTCCGAGCGCCGTACCGTCCGAACCGCTGAATGGAATGCCGAGAACCGTGCAGAGTATGGAAACATAGGATTCCCGGTCGCGTCCACCCCACCCTTCGGCGATATTGAAAACGACATCGGGAGGTGATATGCGGAATGTCTCGGCAAAACCGGGAACACACGGAATATGAATCACGTCACCGATGCGCCCGAGCGCCCCGGCGACCGCGTCGACGGTCTCACGGGATTCGTATTCGGCGTGCTCATCAGTGTCTCCGCGCGAAGGATCTTTCAGGTTGTAGGTGAATCCGATCTTCATGGCATTCCCCTCGACGGCCTGCCTTCAGCTGTTTACATTCCAACGCTATCGGCGCATGTTTGGCAATAGGCGCCGAAAAGCTCCATCGCCTTTTCGAAATCCCCGGGCGGGGCGCCCAGATTCACCCGCACATGACCCTCCGTCTCGAACGCAGATCCCGGCAGAACGAACATATCGGCATAATCGACGAGCCCTCGCGCGAACGAATCGGAATCGACCGGATATGTAAAGGAGGGAAAGGCGACAACTCCGGCGTCCGGTTCGACAATGCCGAGCCCCGCCGTTTCGCGGACAACCCGGAGCAAAAACAACTTATTCTTTCTAAGAATATTCTGCGCCGGGGCAACAAATGCCTTGCTGTTCTCAAGGAGCAGCGCGGCCAGCAGATCACTCAGGGGAGACAGTGTGTGTGTCAGATAATCCCTGAAATCGCGTATGGGACCGACAAGCTTTTCAGGCGCCGATATCCACCCCATTCTGAGACCGATGACACCGAAACATTTCGTGATCGAACCCGTCGCCACGACTTGCTCTCCGAACTGGGCGAACGTTTTCAGGGGAACGTCGCCGTCATGGGGCAGGAACCGGTAATGCTCGTCGGCAATGACCCATGCGCCGTGCTTCCGGGCGCATTCGACAATGTCACGCGCGATTGTTTCGGGGACGGTGACTCCCGAGGGATTGTGGGGGCTGTTTACAACTACAAAGCCTGTTTCACCGTCCACGAGTCCGGCGATCTCACCGGGATCGGGGATAAACCCGTCAGTTTCGTCGAGACGGTAGGTCCTGATTTCAGCGCCGAGGGCCCGGGGAACTTCGTACAGGGCCTGGAATGACGGAAAAGGCGCCACCACATTCGAACGCCCATCGAGAAGGAGATTGAACAGGATGAACAGCGCCTCGCTCGTGCCGGTGGTCACAGTGATGGATTCGAACGGCACATCGCCGGAATAGGACGAATGGATCGCGCGGCGGAGCCGTTCGGTCCCCCGCGTGTCGTGATCCTTGAGGACAATCGCTTCGAGAAGTCCCGCATCGCTGCCGCATCGGGCAAGCAGTTCGCCCACGGTCATGTCCGGCATTCCGCTCTCCCCGAGATTGTACCGGCATCTGTCCTTGTATTCCGCGAGCCAGTCCTCCATCAGAAAGCGCCTGATTTTCATCTTCCGGCCCTCCCGTCATGCCCGGCGGCTAGGCTCCCGGAAGTTTCGAGACAGTCGAGCGAATCCGCCACCCGCAGCGCAAGAGGCCGTTCATCCGTTTCTTCCAAACGCCGCAGCCACCCATCGATGCAGCCGCAGGGCTCATCATCCAGGGCCGAGACATCGCGGCTGACATTATATCCTTCAATGAGACCGCGAACGAGCCTGCCGGAGCATACCGGACAGCCCTCGGGAATGATATCGGGCCGGGGCATATGCATGAACGGGCTCACATAGGGCCGTATGTCCGGAAAGAGGCGCCGCAGAACCTCGTTGAGTGAACGGAGGGACGGGAGACGGTAGAGACCGGCCCGGGCGAGCTCCCAGGTGAGCGTGTGGCGCTGGAGTGTCGCCGGCTCGATGTGTATCTCGTCCGCACCCATGTCCCGCGCAGCGATGACCGATGTAACGGTATCCTCCAGCGCTTCGCGCTCGGTCAAAAAGGGCAGGCCGAAAAAGACATATATCTGGGACAGGGCCTTTCCGTCAAGAGAGGCAACCGCCCGTTCCAGCGACGCGAAGGTGCATCCCTTGTTGACACACAGATCACGCTTCCCGTCATCGAGAGTCTCGAGCCCCATGGCGATGGAAAGGGTCTTGCCGGGCCCCAGCACACCAGCCAGTTCCTCCACCAGATCGCTGGTAACGTATTCGGCCCGTGATTCGAGAATGACTTTTAAAGGTCCGGCGACCGGCCGTATTTTTTCCAGTATGGTACGGAGCGCTTCGAAGGGTATTTCATCCGGATTGAGCACGGAGCCGGAATTGTAAATGGAGATGACCGGAAAATCCTGGAGGGAATAGTGAGCCGTCTCCGTTTCGAACTGAGCCGCCACCGCTTCGGGATCGGGTGTCGAGCCCCCGAGCGTACCGGCATAATGCCCGCACATGATGCAGCCTCCCCCCGCATGCGCCCATGCACAACCGGCGCTTCTGAGGGTGATGACGAGCCTCGGGACCGGACGGCCCGAAAGGTAGCCTGTCCGTATATCCGAAGCGGCTGCACGGTTCAACGCGAACGTTCCACGCGGTGACGCCTTTCGAACGGATCGCGCAAAGGATCGCAGTCTCTCCAGTACGGCCGTTGTGTCGTGGGATGAATTCAGCATCGTTCAGCCGGCGGGAATATGCACATCAGGTTTGCTGGTTTCACGGTTTGTCAGTAGGTGACGAGGGAAACGAACTCATGATCGCCGAGTTTCTTCCTTCCATCGAGGAAGGCGAGCTCGACCACGAATGCGATTGCCGCGACCTCGCCTCCCACCTTCTCCACAAGATTCACCGCTGCGGCCATGGTGCCGCCGGTTGCGAGCAGGTCGTCAACGAGGAACACCCGGTTTCCCGGACTGACGGCGTCGGTGTGCATCTCGATGGTATCGGTTCCGTATTCGAGCTCGTAGCTTTCGCTGACCGTCTCCCAGGGAAGCTTGCCCGGCTTGCGGATGGGAACGAAGCCGACATCGAGCTCCAAAGCGACCGCCGCTCCGAAAATGAAGCCCCTCGATTCGATCCCGGCCACCACATCGACGTTCTTTTCCCGGGCCGCGCCGGCTATGCGTTCGACGGTCAGGGCCAGCGCCTCCGGCGATTTCAGAAGAGGAGTGATATCCTTGAAAACGATGCCCGGCTTGGGGAAATCATGCACATCCCTGATGAATGAAGCGATATCCAACATCACACCTCCGCTATTAATAGATAATTTCGAAAGCCGTGAACGATCCCGAAGGTTCGACCCACTCGACATCAAGCCCCGAAACATTGCCGAAAGCAGGTCCCTGCCTGACACGACCGATCAGCTCGTCGAGCGTTTCCTTATCGCCTTCCGCGTGAATCGACACGGAACCGTCGGGCATGTTTTTCACCCAGCCTTTCGCTCCCAGCCGTCTCGCGCTTTCCCGGACGAAGAACCTGAAACCCACGCCCTGAACTCTTCCGCTGGCCGTCATGTCCACTGCCTTGCCGCTCACAACATCTCCTTTCCCGCCAAAACCGGATTGACCCGGTTTTCGCGTATCACTGTTTGAATAAATATACTCAAAATAGGTCGCCGTTTCCCGTGTTTTTTTATTATATTGATGAAAGATACATGTAAATTCGGGACTTGCGTCACAAACGCCGAAAATCTCACGCTCCTCTTCCGGTGAAACCCGCGCCGTTGCCGGGCGTTCAGTACATAGGGACAAGGAGAAGAACAATACGTATGCTCACATATTTGAAAACACTACCGTTTGCGATGCTCGTGATGGTTCTCGTTTCAGCGGGCCGGGCCGACGAGAGGCACGAGACGGCCGCCGATTCCCTGCTTGCCGCCAGGAAACATTTCAGTTTCGCCGTTCAATACAAACAGAGCGGCAGCCTTGAGAAGGCGCTTGATAACTATGAGCGGTCCCTCGATTTCGTCGATTCCCTCTATCAGGTCCATTATTCATATGCCGACCTGCTCATGAAACTGGACAGGAAAGAAGAGGCGCGGCGGGAACTTCTTGCCACGCTCCGTCTGAATCCCTCGCATTTCAATTCCGCGGCCATTCTGGCGGGTCAGTATTATGAGGAGGCCTGCTATGATTCGGCGCTGGTGATGTATGAGATCATGCTCGAAGGCAGGCCCGATGATCCCGCCATCCGGGCTTCCGTGGCGCGCCTCCGTTCATATCTGGGAAAGGACGGGGATGCGCTGGAGTCGTTCATGACCATGATCGGTGACGGAACCGCGACTCCCGCCGATCATGAACGCGCCCTTGAAATTGCGATCAGCCGCGGAGAAACGGACACAGTCGGGCGCATCCTCGAGTTGTCGCGGACAAACGGCGCCGACATACCGTCACTGTTCACAACCGCAGCCGCATATTTCATGAAAACCGGCGACACCGGCGCAGCGATGCGCAACCTTCTCGCCGCTGTTGAAAGGAATCCGTCGGACATCGAATCATATGAGCGCCTGGCGGATATCGCCGAAAAAACAGGCGACGCAGCCCTCGCCGCGAAAGCGCTCGCAGGCCTGCACAGTAACATGCCCGAAAACGTGGAAATCCTTACTGCCCTCGCTGAAAACCACCTGCAGGCCGGACGGGAATCCGAAGCCGTCGCACTGATCGATACGGGACTGTCCCTGGCGCCGGAAAACGGCAAGCTGCATATACTGAAAGGGACATGGCACCGCGAACAGGGCCGTCCGGACGAAGCGGTGGCCGAGTTCGAGGCGGCGCTCGCCGATGAACGCTGGGAACCTGTGGCGCGGCAGTTCATCTGGCAGATTCGCCCGCCGGAAACGGACGAGGAGAAGGCCGAGCGGAACTTCTTCGAACGCAGCCGAAAGCAGGATGATGGAAACTGACAGAACCTCATCGAACACATCGACCCATGCCCGATAAACACACGAAAATACATCGCCCGTCCATCGTCGGCTTCAAGAAGCCATGGGCCGATCTGCATCGACTGTCACGATGGATTTTCGGCGTCAGCCTTATCCTCGCGGCGACAGTGATGGGCGTCATTCTCACCACAACCTGGCAGGCTGAAACGGAGCCGGAATCCGACCCTCCGCCCCAACCGGTCGTCATCCAGATCGAGAACATCCCGGAAACACGGCACCGTGTGCAGGCGCCGGCCCCGGAGCTTGCCATGCCGCTGGAAGTGGACGACGATTTCATTCCCGATGACATCACCATCGAAAGCACGGAACTCGACATGGCCGAAATATCGACCCCCGCCCCGCCGCCGGACGTGGAAATCGTGGCTCCCGCGGGAGATGTGGAGGAGGTCGAGCAGGAGATTTTCGAATATTTCTCCGTTGAGGAAAAACCGAGCCGTACCACGACGGTCGTGCCGGAATATCCACGGATGGCGGAACGGGCCCGCATCGAGGGCGCCGTCTATCTCAAGCTGCTGGTCAACACCGAGGGAGCGGTCGATTCCGTGATGGTCATAAAAGGGGATGAGATTTTCCACGATGCGTCGATCGAGGCTGCGAAGAAGACCCGGTTCTCCCCGGCGAAACACAACGACAAACCGGTGGCATGCTGGGTCATCCTCCCCTTCACGTTCAAACTGGACTATTGATCGCCGGGAATACCTATCCGCAAACTCATCACGAGGATGAGCGCCGGAAAAAACCGTCAATCCTTCCCGAACAGTGTTGAATATCAGGGGAAATCGCGCGGATGGAGAGTCACTGCCGTTCCGTCTCTTCCTTTGTGTTGACGACTGAAGTCTTGATGGAACGGTAGTGCTTGCGATAGAAGTTGATGAGCCTGGGTGTGAGAAGCCAGCAGCGGCGGTACTGGCCCTTTTTCAGCTCGCCGAGGTCCCTGAGGAGATTGACCGCCTTGATCGCTCCCTCGATATACCTGCACTTCGTCACTTCCTTGCGGCACACGAAGATCGTGGGGCTCATGAACCCCACAAGCGGGTACGGAACCGCCGAGCCATACGGACACAGGGCCACGAGCTTTCCGATCTCCTGATAGAAATCGAAAAGATCGACGAAATTCAGCCCGAGTGTCAACGCTTTCACCGCTTTCGGTTCGAGAACGCCCTCCGCAACGCGGACATTGAGCAGATCGGCAACCTTTCTCACTGAGAGCGGGTCGCGGAAAAGGCCGTATTCGAGGCTGAGGAACATATCGGCCACGATCAGAATGTTCGCGGCGTCACATACCCAGCCGCTCCCCTCGACACACCGCCTGTCACCCTGGTGGTAATCGCACAATGTCGAAAGTATCTCCCGGGCCTCGGCAGTGAGCGGCAGGGCCTTCCTGGCCTCCAGCCCCTCGCGGTTCATGTTCCAGTATAACTCGTACCGTTTTTCGTCCGACGCGGCAAGGACTGTATCGATGCGCTGAACAGCCCCGTAATTGTGAAACAGCGCGAGACGGCAGAGCTCGACAAGCCTGGTCTTGCTTCGGCGATAGACCGCGCCATACTCCTCGGACGATGCGATCGCCAGGCTGATGAGGGCCACATTTATGGGGTGGTTCCTGAACTTCTCAGACTTGTTTTCATGCGATGACTTGCAGATGAATCGCATCTGGTAGAGCAGGCAGGTAACATGCTCGTCTCCCAAAAGCTCGTCCACGAAACGATCCATGTTGAGAGCGATGTTGCCGATGATTTCCGACGTCACACTCTCGCGCTTGTGACGGTCGAACAGCTGCATGATGTCTTGTTTCAATTCCTCGCGGAAACGTCTGACGAGAACCGCGCTCCTGGCGAGCTTGAACGTCAGTTCCAGACTGGTGTTCGCATTGCGCAATTCTATCAGTCGTGCGATGCGCTGCGGGGTGATTTCGGTCCCGGAGGAATACAGGACCGTGCCGAAACGGTTCGTGAGGTCCTCGGCAAGACTGAGCCCGTCCATGAATACTTCAGGATTATACCTGTCGTAATGAACGAATTCGATCATGGGCTCGAGACCGTTCACATCAATCCGGTCATCCTCGAGGGATATGACGGCAGACTGTCCGAATTCATTATTCATTTTTATCCCTTGACCGAAAAAAACACCAATTATCCTGTTATTTCAATATACCGGCCAACCTGCGAAATTGTCAAGTTCAAAAAAGGTGTAATCGCGCTTTATGGAAAAATAATTCTTTCCATTTATTTTTTCTCATAATCCAGAAGGTTCCGGATGGTGTTGCATGCCAACAGAATGTAATTCCACACAGTTGTTATAGGTTAATACGAACACACGGAAAAAATGTTTCAACAAAAAACGGCGCACGAGCAGTATAATCGTGCGCCGTTTTGTGTAGTTTCGGAAAAATCAGCCCCTGATACCCTCTTTCTGTACCTTCCTGCCGTTCTCCGTCAGGGTGTCCGAGTCGATCCTGCCGTCGAGAATGAACACCACACGGTTGGCGAACTGGGCGATGTCATGTTCGTGTGTCACCAGGATGATGGTGTTGCCCTCACGATGCAGGCGGCCGATGATCTCCATAATTTCTTCGCCTGTTTTCGAGTCCAGGTTTCCGGTCGGCTCGTCGGCGAGAAGAATTGAGGGATTGTTCACGAGGGCGCGCGCGATCGCCACACGCTGTTTCTGGCCGCCGGACAGCTCGGTCGGCCGGTGATACATCCTCTGCCCAAGACCGACCGCTTCCAGGGAATGAACCGCCATCTCATTGCGCTTTTTTTTGGAAAGGCCGGAATAGATAAGGGGAAGCTCCGTGTTGTGGAGGGCATTCGACCGCGAGAGGAGATTGAAGTTCTGGAACACGAAACCGATCTCGCGGTTCCGCACTTCGGCCAGCTCATCGTCGGTCATTTCCGAGACCGGTTTGCCGTTGAGCTCATAATACCCCTCGCTCGGGGTGTCGAGACATCCCAGGATATTCATCAGGGTGGATTTTCCCGATCCGGACGGCCCCATGATGGCAACGTATTCATTTCTTTCTATCGTCAGGTCAATCCCCCTGAGGGCATGAACGACCTCTTCACCCATGACGTATTTTTTGGTGATTCCCTGCATCTTGATGACCATGCGCATCTGCTCCCTGTTTTACGGTACTATGAATATAAGCATGTTCTTTCGACGCTCATCGATCCGGTATGGTTTACTCTGAATACCGCGGATTGGCGAAAAAGTAACCGCCGGTTCGTTTCCGGCATGGGAACGGCACTCCCGATAAATATACCTCGTTCATGGCCGGCATGGAAGATGTTTTCGTCATTATTCATGCCTGAGCGCGTCCACCGGATCGAGCCGGGATGCGCGCCAGGCCGGATAGACGCCGAAGGTCATCCCCGCGAACAAGGAAAAACCGACCGCCAGGATCGTCATCTTCGGGGAAATGACACTGATGAAGGTCATCTTCGTCACGCTCGTGATATACAGCGCCAGAAGGGAGCCGATGCCGAGCCCCAGAAGGACGCCGAGAATCCCGCCGAAAAGGCACAGCACCACGGATTCCACGAGGAACTGAAAGAGAATCGATCCTCGCTTTGCGCCCAGCGCCTTTCTGATCCCGATCTCGCGGGTCCGTTCGGTGACCGAAACGAGCATGATGTTCATGATGCCGATGCCGCCCACGAGCAGGGAGATGCCGGCGATTCCCCCGGCGACCGCCTTCATGAT
>CAYNWJ010000047.1:0-15548 GCA_964400815.1 uncultured bacterium | reverse complement strand
CCCTGAAGATCGCGGCGATATCGTTGTTGTGAACGGCCATGGTCATTCTCCTTCCAGCATGCGCTTCAGCCTGCGGGCGTTCTTCGCCGCATATCCGTTGCGGTCGTTGTCGAAATAACAGTATACATCCCGCCCCGTATCGAGCCAGGAAGATACCGCCCCGGCCCAGCCGGACAGGTCACCGGTGCCATAGGGGTCCGCATAGGGCTCCCCCGGTCCGTGCAGCCTGATATAGACGAAATCGGCTGTCACTTCGCGGGGCGAGGTGAATCCGCCGAAATCGTAGATGCAGAACGCCGCCCCCGCTGATTCCAAAAGCGTAAAGACCTCCGGCGTGTGCCAGCTCCTGTCCCTGAACTCGAACGCGTAACGATGCCCGGGGGGAAGGATATCCAGGAAACGGCCAAGCCGTTCGGGGTTGCATCCCCATCGGGGCGGAAGCTGGAACAGAACCACCCCGAGCGAATCACCGAGGATGTCCGCCCGTTCAATGAAGCGCTCCACGGGCTCGGCGGGATCCTTCAGTTTTTTCATGTGGGTGATGTAGCGGCTGGCCTTGACACTGTACAAAAAGGCGCTCGCGGCGGATTTCCGCCATTCGCGCATGGTTTTTTCCGATGGCAGGTGATAGAACGAATTGTTGATCTCCACGGTGTTGAAGCGGTCACGGTAGAAACGGAAATATTCTTTCTTGTCCAGGTCCTCCGGATAGAACGCCCCGCTCCAATGGGGATACTGCCAGCCCGAAGTACCGATATGCGTATGCACGGTGTGTGTGCGTGTCATGCTGTCTCCCGTGGTTGTGCTGAACGAACACCGAAGGGCGGGGCGAAAACGGCCGCTTCGGTGTTCCCGAACGGCGCGCCCGTACCTAAGATAATGAAACAAAAATCATTCCATGGCCGCCGCGCGGTCGCAAATGGACCGCATAACATTCATTTACATACTGTTAGCTGCAATATGGCTTTCTGGGGCCGGAAAAGGCTTTCGATTGCAGGCGGCATGTACCGGTTAAGATATACTGGTGGTTGGTTTGGACCGGCGCTCCCTGTGGACGGAAGCCGAACCCGCCGTGGAGGGGCATCCCTGTAAACACGGTCAACACGACCTTCACCGGCGCCTCCCTGCGCAAGCTCACGGTACGGCCGGCGTGGATGTCGGGATGGAATGATGTTTGCAAGTTACAGATTGAAGACGATAGAAACATTTTCCCGGCGGAGTGGATGCGACGGCGGGAGAGGCCGGTACGTTCATCCGCCGGCGGACAGAGGATGAATCCGCAGAAACGGGATGGTCGGAATATGTATGCTTTTATCATTGCCCTCGGTATCGCGGCCGGAATTGTCCTTGTCGTTCTCGGCGCCCGCAACAGGAAATACAGCATGGTGGCAGCAGGCATCGGTCTGGTGCTCCTGACACAGGCCGGATTCAGGTTTCTCGATTTCTGGGGAGAATATCTCTGGTTCAGGTCCGCGGGATTCGCCGACAGGCTCATCACCGAGCTGGCGGCCATGGCGATCTCGTCGGCAACCGGCCTTGCAGTGGGAGCCGCCGCCGCGTTCCTCGTGACCCTCATGTGGAAGAACAGCGGCGGGACGGCGCGGTTCACGGCGCGCGTTTTCGGCGCGTTGTGGGGCGCCGTGTGGGGATGGGGAAACTGGGAGGTCATCCTCAGGTGGTACAACCGCATGTCCACCGGCATCGAAGATCCAATCCTGGGGCGGGATGTGGGATTCTATCTCTTCACCCTTCCCTTTCTCGAATCGGTCTTCTCCCTGTTGTTCTGGCTGTCGGTCGTGACACTGGGCATTCTGGTCTTCAGCAGGTATTTCCATATCGCGGGGGGAACGCTGGAAGTGGATTACCATCGAATGGGTGACGGCGGAAGCGAGACCGCCCTCCATGCGGGGACCTCGATGGTATTTCTCGTCATGGCATTCGGCATGTTCCTGAACCGCTATCAGCTGCTCTATTCCACCCTCGGCGCGGTGACCGGTCCCGGCTGGACCGATGTCCACATACGGTTTCCGGCATATCTCGCGCTGGCGCTCTGGACGGTGCTTGCGGCCGCAATAATTCTTGTTCCCAAGGCCCGGACGCTCATCTCGCGCCGCCTTTCCCAAACAACTCTGCCGCGTGAATTCCACCCGCCGGTCATAGCGGGAAGCGCGGCAGCTTCGATCGTGGTCGTATGGTTCGCGGCGCTCGTGCTGATACCCGGCGCGTTCCAGTGGATCAGGGTCGAACCCAACGAGATCACCTTCGAAACACCCTATATCGCCCACAACATCGATTTCACCAGGAAAGCGTTCGGTCTCGACCGGGTGGAGGAACGGGAATTCGACGCCGCCGGGAATCTCGAACGTGGAATGGTGGAAAACAATCCCCATATATTCAACAACATCCGCCTCTGGGACTGGCGGGCGCTCGACGAAGTCTATGCCCAGTTTCAGGAGATACGGCTGTACTACGAGTTCGTGGACGTGGACATCGACCGGTACACACTCGACGGGAACTACCGTCAGGTCATGGTGTCGGCCCGTGAACTGAACCAGGACAACCTGCCAGCCCAGAGCCGGACCTTCGTCAACAAACGCTTTAAGTACACCCACGGCTACGGGGTCACCCTCTCCATGGTGAACCGTTTCACCGAAGAGGGTCTTCCCCATCTCCTCGTAAAGGATATTCCACCGAAAACGGACCATCCCCAGCTCGAGCTCGAATACCCGCAGATATATTACGGCAGCCTGGCCCGTTCCCACGTGCTGGTCAACACCAGCGAGGAGGAATTCGACTATCCGAGCGGCGAGAAAAACATCTACATCCACTATCCCGGCACGGGCGGCGTGCCCATCGATTCCATGTGGCGGCGATTCCTCTTCGGGTGGAAATTCGACGGCACCCGGCTGTTCTTCTCGTCCTATCCCACCGAGGGAAGCCGTATCATGTTCCACCGGGAGATCCACGACCGGGTGAAAACCCTCGCGCCGTTCCTCACCTTCGACGACGACCCATATATCGTGATCGACGAAGGACGTCTCTACTGGATCGTGGACGCCTACACCACCTCGAAATACTATCCCTACAGCGAACGCTTCTATTCCCGGAGCGTGGCCGGTCTCGCCTCCTCGGACCGTCCCGCCTCCTTCGATCTTCTGAACGAGACCACCGGCATCAACTATATCCGTAACGCGGTCAAGGTGGTTGTGGACGCGTTCAACGGCGACGTGCGCTTCTATGTCTTCGACGAAAACGACCCGATCATCGGGGTATGGCGTAAGATCTATCCCGAAATGTTTCTCGACCGCGAGGACATGCCCGAATCGCTCATGGCCCATGTCCGGTATCCGGTCGACCTTCTGCTTGTCCAGGGACAGAAATTCTCCAAGTATCACATGACCGACCCGACGGTGTTCTACAACCAGGAGGATCTCTGGGTGCGGGCGACGGAGAAATATTACGGCAGCGTCCAGCCCGTCGATCCCTACTATGTCATCTGGGAGGAACCGGGAACCGACGAACCGGAATTCGTGCTCATGCAGCCATTCACGCCCAAAAACCGGCAGGTGCTGATCGGCTGGATCGCGGGCATGTGCGATTTCGAGAATTACGGCCGTCTTTTGGCATACAAGTTCCCCAAGGAAAAGCGTGTCCTCGGCACCCAGCAGATGGAGACGAAAATCGACCAGGACAGTTTTCTCTCGGGCCAGTTGAGCCTGTGGGACCAGCGGGGATCGAATGTGATACGGGGCAACGTGCTGGTCATCCCCGTGGAGAACACCCTGATCTATATCGAGCCCATCTATCTTCAGGCGGACACCGCGGCCTATCCGGAACTCCGCCTCGTGGCCGTCATGCACAATGACAACCTCAGCTACGCCGAGACCTTCGAAGAAGCGCTCGCGGGACTGTTCGGGGACGGCGGGCCTTCCGCCGCGGCGCGTGAGGATACGCCGGACGATGGCGCGGGAGGTTCCCGTGACGAATTGATCAGGCGCGCGGGAGCGGCCTTCGAGGCATATCTCGGCGCGCTCGGAGACAAAAAATTCGATGAAGCCGCCCGGGCGCTCGAGGACCTGGAACGTTCGCTCTCGGGTCTCGGCGGCCTGACGGGCGGAGAATGACCACCGGCCGCATATCGAGTGAAGCGATCCGGACCGCAGCTAATGAAACGAACGTGATAATATCCCAAAAGAACCCTGCATATGGGAGGAACCGATGAACTACCTCGAACATACTGTCGAAAATGCGCACACCATGGAAAACGGTGACATGCGGAAGGTCGTCGTCGATGAGGACACGACCGTGCTGCTCACGCGCATCGACGGCTACTTTCATGCCATCGGGGGGTGCTGCACCCATTATGACGCGCCCCTCGACGAAGGGGTGCTTGCCGGTACGCAGGTGATCTGCCCCTGGCATCAGGCCGTTTTCGACGCCATGAGCGGCAAAAGCGAGGAACCGCCGGCCCTCGATGATGTTCCGCGATACGACGTCGTGGAAAAAGACGGAACCGTCACGATACGGATACCCGTCGGTGAAAAAGATGATTCCGGCGAAAAGCCCCCATTGCCGGGCATGGGGAGTGACGACAGGATCTTCGTCATCATCGGCGGCGGAGCGGCAGGTGACAGTGCGGCGGCATCTCTCCGTGACCACGGCTTCGGCGGGGATATCGTCATGATCTCAGGCGACGACCGTCTGCCCTATGACAGGACGATCCTCAACAAGACATATCTCAGGGGCATGGCGGACGAAAACCAGCTGCCGCTCAGGTCCATGGATTTTTACGAGGACAGGAACATACGGCTCATGTTGAAAACCGATGCGACCGGAATCGATCACGGCGCAGGAACGGTTTCGGTGAGCGATGGAAACGATATCGGATATGACCGCCTGCTGATCGCAACGGGCGGGCGGCCCCGCATGCTGGACATTCCCGGAGCGGAACTCGACAACATCCACACCCTGCGGAGTTTCGGTGACGCCGAAGCATTCCTGGAGGCGGCGGAACACGCCGAACACGTCCTCATCGCGGGCGCCGGGTTCATCGGCCTCGAAAGCGCCTTCAGCCTCACCGACCGCGGGTGCGCGGTTACGGTGGTCGCGCCGGAGGAACTGCCGTTCGGCCCGCTTTTCGGTGAGGAGACCGGTGAGCTGTTCTTGCGCCTGCACATGGAACGGGGCGTACGGTTCAGGCTCGGCCATACCGTCAAGGCCTTCGACGGCGACACAAGGGTGGACGCGGCCATCCTGGACGATGACGAGGAGATCCCCGTGGACATGGTGCTCGTGGCAATCGGCATCGCGCCGAACACGGATTTCTGCGACGGCGTGAAAAAAGGCGATGACGGAAGCATCGTCGTGGACAATCGCCTGTCAGCAGGGAACGGCATATACGCCGCCGGGGATGTCGCGCGTTTTCCCGATCACGTTACCGGCGCGCCGATCCGCATCGAGCACTGGCGGACCGCACAGCAGCTCGGCGCGCTAGCAGGTCGGAACATGCTGGGGGAGAATGCGCCCTTCGACGGCGTCCCCTTTTTCTGGTCGTCCCAGCTCGGACTGCACTTCCGTTATACAGGCCATGCCGAAACATGGGACCGCATCCATGTGGACGGCGACATCATGCGGAAGGATTTCGCCGCATACTACGAAAAGGACGGCGTCATCACCGCGGTATCGGCCATCAACCGCGACAGGCAGATGGCGGCGGCCAGGGAACTGCTGCGCAGGCGCGCCATGCCGGACATTGCGGAGCTGAAGAAAGCGTCCATGGATATCGTGCCGTTCCTCCGTTGAGTTCATATACACCGGCCGTAACTCACCAACACCCATCATGATCAAAGGAGTGAGAACAATGAAGGATACACATGCACTTTCGGAACAGGAAATAACATCCCGTCTGGAAACCCTCGACGGCTGGAGCGCGGAAGGCGACAGCATCCACCGGGATTTCGAATTCGACGATTTCAACGGCGCATTCGGTTTCATGACTCGGGTGGCCCTGATCGTCGAATGCATGGACCACCATCCCGACTGGACCAATTCCTACAACACCGTCGGCATATCCCTCACCACGCACGAGGTTTCCGGCGTGAGCGAAAAGGATTTCGAACTGGCGGAAAAAATAGGCGAACTGACATCGTGAAAAGGTCTTACGGAGAGCGTTTCGGCAGGGGAAACGAGGGAAAAGGGCCGACAAACTCACACGACACGAAGACCGGGAGGTGTTCATAGTGGTACAAGACCCCGTATGCGGCATGGAAATGCACAAAAACGAGGCACTCGATGACGTGGAACATGACGGCGAACAGTATTATTTCTGTTCGGATCGTTGCAGGTCCGCGTTTCGTGACAATCCCGACTATTATATTCGACAACAGAAGATCGACCAGCGGGAGGAACGCAAGATCGTCATCGTCGGCGCGGGCCAGGTGGGGGCGACGTGCGCGTTCTCCCTCATGACGAGCGGCGTGGCGAACAGCATCATCCTCATCGACATCAACCGCGAACTGGCCGAGGGGCATGTGCTCGACATGAATCACGGCATGTCCTTCGTACAGCCGACGAAGATCACCGTCGGGGACTACAGCGACTGCCGGGACGCGGACATCGTGATCGTCACCGCCGGCGCAAGCCAGAAACCCGGCGAGACCCGTCTCGATCTGGTCAACAAGAACACCGGGATTTTCAAGGACATCATCCCCCGCATCGTCGAGCACAATCCGCGCATTCTGCTCATCGTGACCAATCCGGTCGACATCCTCACCCAGGTGGCCATGAAGATATCCGGGTATCCCATGAACCGCGTGATCGGTTCCGGCACGGTGCTCGACACCGCCAGGTTCAGATACCTGCTCGGCAATCACTGCCAGGTTGACGCCCGTAACGTCCACGCCTATATCATCGGGGAACACGGGGACAGCGAGGTGCCGGTCTGGAGCCAGATCAACATCGGCAGCGTGTCATTCGGGAACTACTGCCCGGCGTGCGGGAAAGCATGCAGGGACGAGGACCGGGAAGAGCTTTTCGAAAAGGTGAAGAACGCGGCATACGAGATCATCGACAAGAAGGGCGCCACCTATTACGCCATCGCCCTGTCCGTGGTGCGCATCGTTTCCTGCATCCTGCGGGACGAAAACAGCGTTCTGACCGTATCGACCCTGCTATCGGACTATCACGGCATCAGCGATGTCTGCCTCAGCGTACCGGTCGTGGTGAACCGCAACGGCATCCTCCGGACCATCACCATCGATCTGAACCCGAAGGAGGAAAAGGCGCTCAGGGAATCAGCCGGCGCCATGAAGAATATCCTCGACTCGCTCGATGTCTGAGACGGAACGTTTCGCGCGCAATTCGGACTTATGCTGATTTCACACCCGTGGAGGTATCATGTTTCCGTTCAATATCATTCTCGCGCTCCTGTTCGCCGTATTCGTCACCGCAATCGTGACAATCGGGTTCCGCAGGACCGGCGCGATGGGATTCGGCCTGCTGCTCATGCTGCTGTTTTTGGCGGGTTGGTCGGCCAGTCTGTGGGTCGTGCCGATGGGCCCGGTGTTCATGGACGTTCACTGGCTGCCGATCCTGTTCATGATCCTGATTTTCACGCTTCTGTTGGTGAACGTGCTGCCACCCGCACGTCGGCGGACACCGGAAGGTCCCGTGGCGACCGAGGCGGAAAAGGCGGTGGGGGCCGTCTTCTGGCTCCTTTTCGTCCTGCTTCTGGTGAGCATCATCGGCTGGTATTTCTGGAACGGCAACACCGTCATCCTGTTCTAGTACTCGGCTTCACAGGCGGTTCCTTCCATGCCGCAGTGAGCAACGGGCGCAGGGTGATCGGCGCACATTCCTTCAACCATCGCCCGCGGCCCCGTCACAAGACCATGTTCACCCGAAGGTCCGGTCCGGCCGGAGCTCCCCCGTCTCCTCGCCGAACAACCGCTGATAGACACGCTGCTCATCCATGGAGGGATCGCCCGAATGCCCCCAGGGCGTCCCGACAGCCCAGTCACCGTCGAGATCGTCCGGACTGACCAGTCCGCCGTCCCCGCGGATGATCGACCGGAACGCGGCGAGGAACATGGCCGTCTTCGAGAGGATGTCCTCATGGGTCTCGGGCATTTCCCCCGTTTCGAACATCACCTGCATCCGCTGGAGCATGTGAATCCACATGTACTGGTCCCAGTCAGCCCGCCCGAAACCGTAATACTGCGGCGAATCACCGAACCGAATGGCGCACAGATACTGTTCGGTACTGTAGTCGTGGATCCTTCCCATGAAGGGGCCGTTCCCCCGGTCGCGGTAGACCACGTCGGTGACACCGCCGCCTTTGATCCAGCTCTCCGTCCTGTGGCCCACGGCCTCGATGCCCCCGCCCACGCAGGCATGGGCGAACAGAAGACCGTGCACGCCGTGGGAATAGAAGTCCGACGTGGCGTTCCATGCGTCATAGGACACGCAGGCTTCGCGGGGGTAGCGGGCGCGGACGCTCATGGTGCATTCCAGATGCTCGAAGGATGAACCGGTCATGATCGGCGTGCCGTGAACTGCGGCGAGTTCGGTCATCTCCCGGGCCTTCCGCTTGGAATCGGCGAAGGGGCGGTTGACGAACACCGGAACGCCCGCTTCGATGTACGGTTTCGCGAAGTGATGATTGTATGGCGTTCCGAAGAAAGCGTCGATGATGAGCCCGTCGATCTCTCCGATCATGCTGTCGAAGCGGTCCGACACATTCTCCACCCCGAACCTGCCGGAGAATTCCTCCGACCATGCGGGAAGAGGCGCCCAGACGTGGGTCAGGAGCATCCCCGTGCAGCGCGGGGTATATTCAATGTTGTTTTCGCCGGGCACGGCGTTGATCAGCCGCGCCCACATGTTCTGCGAATGGTTCCCGCCGCCGAGGATCACACCGACCCTCACAAACGGCCGCTTTCCCGCCCCGGGACGCGACATGGACAAGGCAGGCGCGCTTCCCGCCGCTGCCGCCGCCGCTCCCCCCGAGAGGAAAGTACGGCGGGACAATCCTCTGTCAGCCATGTTCACTCCTGTCGGCATGAAGGTTCATGGAAATTCGTCATGCTTCCCCGCGTTCAGTATCGTATGGCGACGACCGCATGCCCGGCGGGCAGGGTGATCCGGAGCTTTCCGGTATCGCCGTCATGCCTCCAGCCACGGGCCGACGCGCCGTCCACCGTCACCGAGGACGGTTCTCCGGGAACGTCGATGGTGATCTCCGCCTCACGGTCCGCATCGACCTCGAGGGCGGTTTCTCCGGCGGCGTAAACGACCGAGGCGGAAACCGGCGCCGTGCTCGCGAAGGTCACCGTCCCGTCCGTGAACGCCGTTCCTTCACGGACGAACAGCCGCGAAACACGCCCGCCCCCGCCCGCTGTCACCGCGAACCTCTCCGCGTCGGTGGCGAAACCGTCAACCTCCGACATCCCCGGCACTCCCGTACGGAAACAGATGCGGGTGACCTCACCCTCCTTCTCCACAAGCGCGCCCGTCCAGTCAGGCTCTTCGATGAGGGTGGAGGTGAAAGAAGGTCCGGCGGTCGAACCTTCGTCGAGGGCCTTCGGGACCATGACCGCCACGAACTCCGATGTTTTCACGCCGTCGAAGCCGTTGAGCTGCACGAGATGCTCGTGGTGAATGGCGGCCCGTATCCGCGAGGACTCCAGCTCGGGGGCGAGCACGTCCATGTCGAGGCGGGCCTTGGGGCGGACGATGCTGATGCGCTCGTCCTCCATGCTCACGGTGCGTTCGCCGTCCACGTCCTCCGCGTGGAATATCCAGCTGTAGGCATGTTCCTCGGGGCTCCGGACCCGGTCGTAGAGGACATAGATGTCCGGCTTGACGAAGAGGATCGAGCGGGTATATTCGGAGACCTTGCCCTTGTACACGCAGGCAAGATCGCCCTCGACCTCGTCCACATGCCAGCCGGCGAAACTGTGCCGTATCTCGGGCCAGGTGCTGAGGGACTCGATGCCGTTGCGGTAGTGGGCGGGCATCTGGCTTTCCGGGTCCCCGTCGATCACCATGACATTGTGTCCCATGGCCTGGGTGTCATAGGCGGGGAAGTAGGGATTGGAATAATAGGCGTGGAAGCCCCTGACGCTCTCAAGCCCGGCCTCGCTGAGCAGCAGTTCCCCGTTGGTCATCAGGATGATCGATCCCTGGTCCAGATGATAATGGTTTGAATTGGGGCCGCTCTTGAAGACCATGATCGACCCTTCGTCCTCCCAGCCGGTCCGGAGGAACATGGTCCCCTTGACCGGGAAGTGATGGGAGGGAATGAGCTGTTCACGCGATTTCGTTTCCAGGCCGGTGGTGTACCAGAGCCAGTCGAAGAGATGCGCCCGTCCCGTCTGGAGGGCCGGCTGGACATAGTGGGCCGTCCAGGGATTCTGCATGCGATAGGTGAGCCACAGGAATGGGTTGCCGCTCCACCCCCAGCGGGCCCCGAGATGAACGTCGCCGAAATCGGGCACGGTGCCGTCGCTGAACGCGCCGTGGATGGGATAGCGCCAGATCTCCTTTATGTTGGTCGTGGTGGTGTAGTCGATGCCGAACATCCGCTCGAGAACATGGAGGGACTCGACGATGTCACGGGTGGCCATGTTCTCGTATCCCATGGGCTCGCCATAGGAACCGTCGGGATAGTAGGTCCGGTCTATGAAGCGTTTCATCTTGGCCAGCACGCCGGAAAACCAGGGCTCGAGGCAGGGATTGTCGGGATCCTCCCCATAGATGGCCGTGCCCGCGATGGCGCAGTTCGCCACGATCACCGCGATGTGGTTGGTGACGCTCGAGGGCATGCGGTTCATCTCCACCATGTCCCGGTAGAAGGGCATGATGCCCTTGTCCATGATTCCCTCGCGGGCGATCCGCCGTTCCTCGTGGGTCATGAGCGGATAGGCGAGGTCGAAGGCGATGCCCGCCTGTCCGGTGGTATAGCCCACGGGATAATAGGTGTGGTTGCCGCGGGCCAGCTGCCAGGGATGGTTCCAGCGCTCGAAGGAACAGAGCTTGACAAGGGCCTCGCAGGCCTTCCGCCCCGCCGTCTCGTCACCGGTGAAGGCATATCGCAGGGCGCCCGCCTCGGCGATCGAGGAAAGGGTCCTGATGGGACCGCTCCAGCCGGAGCCGAAGCGTATCTTCGAGAACTGGTGGCCGGTGAGCGCCTCGCTGGACAGGTCGTGATTTTCGGTGATGCCGCTCAGGTCCAGATCCTGGAAATACTCCGGATTCCTGAGAAAATCATCCACCATTTCCGCCTCGCGGGGGGACTGGGTCTCCATCTTGCGGCGGAATTCTTCTGCGGTGAACAGCGTCCGGGGGTGGCCGTACGAGGCGGGATTCCTTCCCGGCATGATGAACCGGAATCCCCACACGGTCTCGTTCCCCTCGCCGTCGAGGCCCATGAAATCGACCGTCCACTGGCCGCGGGCGTCGTCTTCGCCGAAGGTGTGAACATCGTCGGCCGACCATGCGCCGTTCCCGAATGACAGTTTCTTCCCCGAGGCCACGGTCTTTCCCGACGGATCGACGAGGCTGCATGTCACCGAGGACAGGGGCAGCCCGTCCGGCATGCTCTCCGGCCTGACAGAAATGTCCATGGAATCGCCGTAATAGTAGTGCCGGTTCAGCACGGAATACCCGTACATCTCGAAGGTGGTTGACGGCGGTTCGAGTGCGACGAAGCGCCGCTGACGCTCGCCGTTGAGAATGAAGTCGTCCATGCAGATGGTATAGCTGAGGATATGGGATACCTGCGGATAGAACGCCATGATGGTGACCGCCTGGACATGCTCGCCGGCGGAAAGGGCCTGCTCGCCCATTGTAAAGCGGTGGAGGGGAATTTCGAGCTCCATCCAGCGGTTGGCTTCGGGCGTTCTCACCGTGTGGAAATACCGCCGGCCGTCGAAGAGCCCGATGGAGAGCTCGATGTATTCGGGGTCACGGTCGGCCACGCAGAAGAGCGCCACCTTCATGCTCGTGTCATCGACCGTCCACAGGTCGATCTCCTTGGTGAAGCCCTCGTAGACCTCCACGATGTCGTTGGCTCGGTGGGTTTTGGCCAGCGAGAAGGCGCTGCCGTTGTGGGCGGGCTCGCGGCGGGTTACGGTGAAGGGCTCGTACCCGATGTCCTGGGCATAGGGATAGGATTCCCAGGCATGCATCTCGCCCGTCTCGAAATCGTCGTGGATCACCGCCGGGACCCGCAGGGTCACCGCGGCGGCGGACATCCCCGCCGACAGGAACAGGACGGCGAATACCGCTGACATGAAGTACCGTGTTCGTCGCATGAGTCTCCCCTTGAGGATGATGTGTGTGAGCGTATGGTTCAGTTGGATTCTTTCGTGTGTTCCCCCGTGCCGGATCATCCGGAACGAATCATATCCGAAGCGCCATGGGTTCTTACAAGTACGGTCATTCGCCGCGGTGAACGCAAGTGAAACTTTGCATGCTGTGAAAACGGGGGGCAGGCATCATTCGGGACACCGGAATTCGACCGGTGATTCCGGTTATGCCCAAACTCACGTTCACGCAGGAAGCATGACAAAAAACCCCTCCTGCCGGCAGGAAGGGTTTTTTGTCTTCTATTTGACGCGATGATTATTTCGACAGCTCGTACACGTGAATGAACGAGTTCCGCATGTTCTCGGCGATGAGGATGCGGCCCAGCTTGTCCGTGCAGATCACGCCGCACTGGGTGGTGTTCGAGGGCCACCCGAGGCATTCCATGGAACGGGTCATGGTGTCGAAGCGCAGGAGCCACGTGTTGTCGTAATCCCGGCCGCCCAGCATGTAGAGCCTGCCGTCACCGCCATAGGCCAGCGAGCGGAGGTTCCAGTAGTTGAACGCCTTGCCGTAATTGACCACCGTGGAGGTTGACGGGTAGAACTTGAAGAGGAAGCCGTCCACGCTCGATCCGCACCAGAAACCGCCGTCCCGCGCCTTGATGGCGGACACGATGGTGTTCTCATAGATGGGGTCGTTGTGCATGCCCTTCTGGGTGGGGACGACCGCGCCGGTGAAGACGGGCTTGTCGTCGCCATAGGCCAGGCGGAGGATGCGGCCGCCCACGAGGCCGCTGTTGAAGGGATCGCCCTGGTCGTCGGCTTGGGCGCCCTCGTCATAATAGGTCGAAAAATAGACGGTGCCGGCGTCGTCGATCATGAGCACCTTGGGAACGCCGCGCCACGATACCCGTCCCAGATCCTTCACCCGCCAGGGGTGCATCACCTGGCCGTAGTCCACCTTCTCGTTCGTCTCGTAGTTGAATGAGAAGAGGTGGGCCATGGGATAGGTCACGCAATAGATGCGGCTGTGGAGGGAATCCACGGCCACGCAGTTGATGCCCTGGCCGGACTGGATCACCCCCAGATCGACGAAGGCGTTCGTCGAGGGATCGAAGGTGAAGAGGTGACCGCCGCCATAGGGCCGTTCCTCGTCGAACACCTCGTTGTAGGTGGTGGTGGCGCCGACGATGACCCCGCCGGGACCGTGGGCGATACCGCTGATCTTGACCTGTCCCGGAAGCTTCTGGGTCAGGTTCAGGACATGCTCGACACGTTCGCCGTCGGTGCGGAAGATATGACAGGCCTGAGCGCCCCAGGTGGCTTCGGTGCCGCCGTACACCCAGCCGTCGTCCATGAGCAGCATGCCGGAAACCGCGCTTTCGCCGCCGTGGATGGGACCGTCCGGACCGTCCGAAATCAGGACCCTGCCCGAAATCGAGCCGGGATCCATGGCGCCCTCGCGCTGGGCAAGGACCGGAGAGGCGATGAACATCACACACAGAACGAGTGTGAAAATCCGGAGAAATGCTTTGGTGGTCGTCATCACATCAAGTCCTCCAGATTCCGGGGAGGATCATAACGGACGAGATAGTTGGTCCGGTATTCGTTCCCGTTCCTGTCCTTGAGCCGCCTGCCGTTCTTCTGGGCATAGGCATAGGTGCCGAAATAGACCGTGTGGTCGCTGGCCACGATGGAACCGTAGCAGCCGTCCACATCCACGCCGCCCGCCCAGTAGAACTTCTCCTCGTTGAGATCGAGGATGGTCAGGATCGGCATGCCCGCCAGAGTGGTGCCGTGTCCGCCGGCCATGAAGTACAGGCGGTTCCAGTCCTCGTCGAGGGCCAGGTTCGGGGTATAGACCCGGACATCGGGCGTCATGACCACATGGCCGTATTCCTTGACCGTATTGTTGCTCGTGTCCCAGCTCCAGACGAAACCTTCGGCGGATATGCCGTATATGATGCCGTCGCTGGAGGTGACCGATGCGCGGAGTCCCGGGATCTCGATGTTGTAGTCGGTATAGGTCTCGGTGTCGGGATCGAAATGGGTGAGACTGTTGAACTCGTTGGGGAACCACGGATCGCCGTTGTGGTCCACGATGATCTCGCGGCCGCTGTAGCGCGCGATGTCATAGCGTTTGAGTTCGCGGGTATCCACATTGATGCGGTAGTACCGCTGACGGTCGACGGTGCAGCCGTGGACCACGCGACGCTTGTTGTCGAATTTCACAGAGACGAGGCCGCCGCCGGGATTGGGTATGCCGTAATAGTCCACATCGAAGGTTTTTGGATCGATGCGGATGATGGCGCCGCCCGCGTAGCTTTTGGGATAATACTGCTGGGTCCACTCGTGATCGTAGGAGGAGCCCAGGTAGCCGCCGGTCCAGATGAATCCCTGGTCGTCGCAGACGATGTCGGCGTGGATCTTGCCGTGGCCCGGCGTTTCTGCGTTGGAGAAGATGCCGCTGGCCTTGTCGAGTTCGAGAACCTCGACCGCCTTGTCGGTCTTGGAATCGTAGTAGTGTACGGTGGCGTTGCCGAAACCCCAGGGACGGTCGTAACGGCCTTCGTAGACACCGCCCTTGCGATCCGTGCCCCAGTGGTCGCCGCCCGCAAACCAGATGCGTCCCTGCTTGTCCTCGCAGATCTTGTTCCAGCAGGTGTTCTGGGTGCTCTCGCCGTTCCATTCAAGCCCCGTGGCCAGATACATTTTCGGGTAGATCTGTTTCAGTTCCTCGGTCGGCTGCGCGAAAACCGGCAGGGATACCGCCAGCACGCACAGAACGGCCATAACGATGGTGACACGCTGAACCGCTCTCATGTCAGCATACCTCCTTGAAATATTGAGTGGGTGTTGGTTGCGTTCATTTCGGCACAATATAATGAAAGAAGCCGCATCGGGCGTCTCAAGTCAACAGAATTCTTATCGGCTTGCAAGTATTTTAAGTATAATATGGAAAAAACCGGAAGTGCAAGACCAATTACCGTAACACGAACATCCCTGTCGGGCGCTGAATATCAAATCTGTTCAGAACTGTCCGGAGAACGGATCAAATATGACGCTCCGGCAAAAAGTCGATTTCTGAAAATTATTGATCAATAATAACAATCACTTACGTGCGCGTGAATGGCCATTTTTGGACTTTTTGCCATATCGTCAAATATGATTGTTATTCGTTGCAGGAAAACTCACCCCCGCGATGAAGGTATTTGGTATTCTGTTGTTTTTACAGCGCTT
>CAYNWJ010000046.1:0-15650 GCA_964400815.1 uncultured bacterium | reverse complement strand
GAATATGGCGTTCGCGAAACGGAACATGAGAATGTTCTGGACCGTCTCCTTGCCGAGATAATGATCGATCCGGTATATCTGTTCCTCGCCGAGGACACGATGGATACGGCGGTCGAGCTCGAGAGCGCTCGCGAGATCGTAGCCGAAGGGCTTCTCGATGACCACACGGGCGCTCCCACCGCCGGGATGGACCGAAAGCCCCGATTCGCCCAGCATGTCAACTATGTCCCCGTAGACCGACGGCGGGGTGGAAAGATAGAATATCCTGTTCCTGTGCAGGGAGACGGCGTCGAAGGCGGCGAGACGTTCGGCAATGGATGCATAGAGGGCCGGATCGCCATAATCCCCGCGGAGATAGTGGCACCGCGCGAGAAAAGCCCCGGCGTCCTGCCCCGCCAGTGAGCCGCGCACATTCGACCTGAACGAATCATCGTCCATCTGCGTGCGCGCGCAGCCGAGGATGACGAAATTCTCCGGCAGGAGGTCCCTCAGGTATAAATTGAAAAGCGCCGGAATGAGCTTGCGGCGGGTCAGATCACCCGATGCGCCGAAAATGACGACGGCGCTCGGACCGGGCCGCTCGTCCAGGCAGAAATCCATGGTCACCGGAGTCTCCACAGTTCATGGTTGTTCGTCTTCGATCCCCTCCCGGACAAATATACTACATGAAGCCGCCCTGAAACAGGACATTATGGGTACGCTGCTGTCCGCCGGAGCTCCATTGACAGAAACCGCTGTTTTTATATTTTTTTCACATGGTTCAATAAAATTGTATTATATTGTGTATTCCACCCATGGTATTCCGAGGCCGGCTTTCCGCCGCCGGCGACGCACGGACAGAGGCCCGCCCCGGTACTGACCAGACCACACACAATGAGACAACGGCGTCCCGCCGCCGATTGGAGCCGTAGTGATGGCCACGAAAACCGCACATGACCGGAAACAGGTGATAATTGTGCTCATCCGTCCCTCAAACTATGACGACGAGGGATATGTGGTCAGGTATGTGCGGGGCGTCTTCCCCTCGAATACCCTGTCATGCCTGCGCAGTCTCACGATGTCCTTCGTCGATGACTGGCGGCGCGACCGGAATATCCATATCGAGATCGAGACCCGCGACGATCTGGTTGAACGGATCCCCTATGACGCGCTCGCCCGTGAGAACGGGAAACCGGGCCGCCGCGTCATCACGGTTGTCGCCGGCGTGCAGACCAACCAGTTTCCGCGCGCCTCCGATATCGCCCTGAAGCTCGCCGACCGGGGTGTCAAGGTCCTTATCGGCGGGTTCCATGTGAGCGGCATGATGACCATGTTCGATGAGCCGTCCCCCGCCATGCAGCGCCTCATGGACGCGGGAGTGACCCTCGTGGCAGGCGAGGCGGAGCATTGCTGGGAATCCATATTGCTCGATGTCGTTGAGGAGCGGGAGAAACCCCTCTACCGCATGCAGGGATATCCCGACATTTCCCATGTCCCCGTACCCCAGGCCGACCCCGGCACCATGCGCAGGTTCGCTGTTCCGAACATGGGCACCATCGACTGCTCCCGCGGCTGTCCGTTCAACTGCTCCTTCTGCACGATCATCAATGTCCAGGGCAAGAAGATGCGCAACCGTTGCGCGGAAAGCGTGCTCAAGACGATGCGGGAGAATCATGCCCGGGGCGTGGACCGGTATTTCTTCACCGACGACAATTTCAGCCGCAATCCCGAATGGGAACCCATCTTCGACGGGCTCATCGGGATGCGCGAGGACGAGGGCATCGAGATCGATTTCGTGATGCAGGTGGACACCGCCTGCGACAGTATACCCGGATTCATCGACAAGGCGCGCCGCGCCGGCTGCTCGACCGTTTTCATCGGCATGGAGAGCATCAACCCCCGCAATCTCGAGGCAGCCGGAAAAAAACAGAACAAGGTGGAGAACTATGCCTCGTACATCCGTGCCTGGCACGACGTCGGCGTACAATGTCACGTGGGCTATATCATCGGATTTCCCTTCGACACGCCGGAATCGGTCCGCCATGACATCCGGACCCTCAAGAACGACATCAAGGCCGATCTCGCATCGTTTTTCATTCTCACACCGCTGCCGGGCTCACGCGACCATTATCAACTGGTTTCATCAGGCACGGATATCGATCCCGACCTGAACAAGTACGATTCCTTCCACACGGTCATGGATCATCCCCGCATGAGCCGTGAGGAACTGTACAAAACCTATCTCGACGCGTGGACGTCCTTCTATGACTTCGACAACCTGAAGATCATTCTCATCCGCGCCCGTGAGAACGGGTTCTGGCGCACCAGCATGTTCACCATGATGTGGTACAAAAACAGCCTGCTCGAACCCCGTCATCCCATGGTCGGCGGCTTCATCCGCAGGAAGGACCGGACCGACGTCCGTCCCGGAACGCCGGTGATGAATCCCGGCGCGTTCACCCTCCGACGTGCGCGTGAACTCGTCTCCGGCGCGAAAAGAAGAATGGCCCTGTTTTCCGAATTGCAGGAACTCTGGTGGCTCACACGCAAGACCGACGAACCCACATTCATCTTCAACAGGGATTTCAACGAGATCCTCTATGACGCCAAGATCAGGCTTTCGGAGCTGGACATCAACGGCCCCTATGCGAAATGGTGCGCCGACGCCCACGCCGTGATCGCTTCCCTTCCCGAACAGATCAGGGACTATTATTCCTCGAACTGCGATCTCATCTCGGAACGGGCCCGGCGGCGTTTCAACAAACTGATCGAGGATGTGAACGCCTTCCTCGGCGCGGTTACGATCAGCGACTATTGCCGGATGGGAACGGGATTTTTCTCGCGCTATCTTTCGAACACCATCAGCATGGCGGAGGAATTCACCGTCCGGCCGCTGGCGCAGAGGAGAAAGATCAAACGCTGCCGGGCGCTCACGCGTGAGAGAGCGAAAAACGGGAAATTCCTGTCCCTTTTCGCCACCCTTCCCCGCTATGTTTTCTCGCTCATCCGGGACATACGCTTGAGCATGACCTTTACGGTGCAGTTCTTCTCGAAAATCCGTTAGATGGAACGAAACCCGCACGCGGAGAAGGCCACATGACACGCACAGCTCTCGTCCTCACGGCATGCCTGCTTCTGGCGAACACCCCGACAGCATCCGGACAGTCCGGCTCCTCACAGAAAATGACGATCCAGGCGGGCTATGGCACTGTCACCATGGGAGGTGTCCAGTGGCAGCGGTTCTCATTCAGGCCGGACATTCCCCTGGGGAATTTCGGAATCGGGCTCGATCTGGAGCTTTTCATTGACAACGAGGGAAGGATTTCCGACGAGGGCTGGGACTTTTCGAACTCGAACCGCGTGTGGGACTCGCTCATCAGGAAGATCTATTACATCCGCTACGGCCAGCCGTTCGACAGGCTCCATGCACGCGCCGGAGCCCTCGATGATGTCACGCTGGGCTACGGGCTCATCATGGACGGCTATCGCAACACTCTCAATTATCCCGCCGACAAGAAGCTCGGCGTCGATTTCGAGCTCCGCGACATCGGAACGTTCGGGCTCGATGTCCACGCCATGCTGAACTCGGTGGGCGATTTCAGAAACAAGGGCGCCGTGGCGGGCGGCCGCGTGGCAGTAAAACCGCTGAAGATGACGGAGATGAAGCTCATCGACCGCCTGACGGTCGGGGCGACGTTCGTGCGGGACATCAATCAGTTCGCGGGCCTTCGCGACGGGGACGGGGACGGATACCCGGACTTCCAGGACGGATTCCCCGATGACAAAAAGCGGTGGGCGGACACCGACGGGGACGGATTCGAGGACGACATCGACATCGATGTGGACGGCGACAACATCCTCGACACGAACGACCCCGATCCCGCCCGTCAGAACTATCTCAATATCGATGAGTCCCGCGACGGCATCTCGGCATGGGGATTCGACATCGGGGTACCGCTCGTCGACAGCGCGCTTCGTCTCGATCTCTACGGCCAGTATTCGAAGATGTACCTGGGAGAGGAGGCGGAGGACGGCGGCTGGGGCATCGGCGCCCCGGGGCTCAGGCTCCTGGCGGGCAATTTCAAGGGACAGATCGAATACCGTCACTACGAGGACCTGTACCGTCCGAACTACTTCAACAATCTCTACGAGCACGAGCGGGTGCGCCTGGTGGGGACCATGCCCACGACCAAGGAAAACACCCTCATGGACGAAACCCTGAACGGCTTCTACGGGCGGGCCGGTTACGGGCTTCTCGATCTGGTGGAAGCCGAGGCGGGCTACCAGCACATGACCGGCGACAGGACCTTCAACGATCTTACCGGCTCGGTCAAGCTCCTGGAAAACACGCTGAAGATGATACCGAAGATTTCACTGGCCGAGGCGTATTTCTACAACACCTATGTGGACCCCGACCTGTACGACATCTGGGAATTCACGCCGAACACCTTCTATGGCACCCGTATCGGCTTCGAGGTCACGCCGGGCATGATCATCGTGTGGGACACCAGGTACACCTTCACGCCCAACGAACGCGGCGGCCTCGAAAAGAACCGTTTCGTGAGCATCGAAACGGTGATGACGGTCAAATAACGCTATGGCATTCCGTTCCTTCGCCGCGGAGATAGGCGCCGCTCTCCTGGATTTCCTGTTCCCGCAGACATGCGGAGTATGCGGCGCGGGAACGGAATGCGAGAACGGTGTCTGCGCTTCCTGCACAGAACGCATATCCTCGCTGGCGGCCGGTCACCCCGTCCCCTCCCGCCGTGACATTCCCCACGTTCGGTCCGCCACCGTGCTTCTCCCCTATACCGACGAGATACGGACACTCATCCACAGCCTCAAGTATCACGGGGTCCGGGACGCGGGCATCTTCATCGGCGGCCTTTTGGCGCACAAGGTCCTCGCGGAGAAGGGCCGCTCGCCGGACATGCTTCTCGTCCCCGTCCCGCTTCATCCGCGCAAGCTCTCCGAACGTGGCTACAACCAGAGCGAACGCATCGCGCACGGCATGTCGCTTTCCGGCGGCTTTCCCGTGCTGGAACAGGCCGTGGAACGCGCGAAATACACCGGCTCGCAGACCGGCCTCGACGCTGTCAGGCGCTCGCGGAACGTCTCCGGCGTCTTCCGGGTCACGGACGGGGAGGCGGTCCGGGGCAGGGATGTCATCATCGTCGACGATGTCCTGACCACCGGCGCCACGATCTCAGAGTGCGCCGCGGAGCTGCAACGGGCGGGAGCGCGGTCGATCCATGCCGCGGTGGCGGCGGCGCCATCTGTCCATGACGATGCCTGAAGCCGTCACGGTGTTGGCGCGCGGATTCCCGATTATTCCTTCCGCTGGAACTGATCTTCTTGTATCAGGGGGTAAGAAGAGGTCGGGTCTGACGCCGGACTTATTCCGGCTCACCATTGAAATGGCTGGAAAGCAGGGAAACGAACCGCTCGGTGTCGATCGGTTTGGTGATGTACCGGTCGCATCCCGCGGCCAGAACCTTTTCCCTGTCACCCTTCATGGCATAGGCGGTCAGTGCGAAGATGGGGATGTCGGCGGTGGTCTCGTCTTCCCTCAATATTCCGGTCGCCGTCAGACCGTCCATCTCGGGAAGCTGGATGTCCATAAGGATGAGATCGGGCCTGTGTGCGCGGGCGTATTCTATCCCTTCGGGCGCGGTGGTGAAATGCACGACATCGTATCCCTGCATATCGAGGAGATGGAGAACGACCTCGGCATTCATCTCGTTGTCCTCGATCAAAAGTATCTTCCGGCGTCCGCCGTCAAAGGCGATTGACGGGGTCTTGGGGGAATGCGCGTCCTCACACTCCGTTTCGCGGCACGGTGACTGTTCGATGAATTCTCCGCCTTCCATGGATGCCGGGAGGGAGAATGAAAAGGTCGAACCGACCCCGTATTCGCTCGCGAACCACATTTCCCCGCCGAGGAGCTCGACGTTCTTCCTGGAAAGGGCGAGACCGAGGCCCGTTCCCCGCTCTTTTTTCGTATACGGGCTGTCAACCTGCTCGAAGGCGTTGAACACCTTGCCGAAATCATCGACCTTGATGCCCACGCCGGTATCGCGGACACTGAACTCGAGGCGCTCCGTCTCCATCCGTTCGCGGCAGGAGATGACGATCCTTCCTCCTTCGCCGGTGAACTTGATGGAATTGCCCAGAAGATTGAAGATGATCTGCTTGAATATTCTCACATCGCTTTCGACCAGGATGTCCCCGTCGATTTCGACCGAGAAGTCGATGTTCTTTTCAGCGATCCGCGGCGACATTGTCTCCACCACTTCATCGACAGCACTGCGGGGATTGAAAACCGACTTTTCCACGCACATGCGGCCGGCCTCGATTTTCGATAGGTCGAGGACCTCGTTGATGAGTTCAAGGAGATGGGCGCCGCTCGAGAAGATGTTTTCGATGAATTCCATCTGTTTCCCGTTCAGCTCGCCGTAATATGATTCCTGCAGGAGCTGCGCCATCCCCAGAATACCGTTGAGGGGCGTTCTCAGTTCGTGTGACATGTTCGCGAGAAACATGCTCTTCGCCACATTGGCGGATTCGGCCTCCGATTTGGCAATCTTGAGTTCCCTCTCGAACTTCTTGCGCTCCGTGATATCCCGCTGGATGGCCAGAAAACCGATGATCTCCCCCTCGTCGTCCAGAATGGGATTCGCGGAAGCCTCCACGGTGACGAGGCCGCCGCCTTTGGTCCTGTTGATGAACTCGCCCTTTATGGTCTCCTTCAGAATGAGCTTGTTCCAGAAGGAGGCATACTGCTTCATGGGATGCTTGCCCGATTTCAGGATACCGGGCGTCTTGCCGACAACCTCTTTCGGTGAATATCCATACAACGACACGAAAGCCGGGTTGACATGGATGATGACACCGTCCCTGTCGGTTATGAATGTGACATCGCCCGAGCGCTCGATGCCGAGCTTGAACTTGAACAGCTCCGTTTCGCTCCGCCTGCGCTCGAGCCGGGCCTTGAGAACGGGAGCGATATGGGAGGCGACCATCTGCAATATATCGATGTCGCCGGCATCGTAATCTGTCGCCTTGTTTCCCACGATGATATTGCCGATCGCCTCGTCCTTGAAGATTATGGGAACACTCACCGCCCGGGTTATGGGGACATGGCCCTCGGGAACGGTGAACGATTCGTTCGAGACCTGCAGGGTTTTGTCCTTCAGAGACCTTCCCCAGATACCCGACCAGTCCGCCTTGGAGAATACAACATTGCCCGTTTCCATTTCACACGTGCGGTACACGTCCCGTGTCAGCGATGGACACACATAGTCCCCGTTGTCGTCGATGAACCCGAACAAACCGAACTTGCTCTCCACGACCTCGAGAATGATCTTGAGCACCTTTTCGAACATGTCGTCGTCCGACACGGTGAGAAAGATCTCCGAAATACGGTTCTGGATGATCAGCTCCCGCCGGGATTTCTCAAGCTCCCTTTCCGCCCTGTTCCTGTTGATTTCGGCGGAGGCCCGGGCGGCGATGATGTTCATCACCTCTTCTGCGTTCGGAGGCAGATGCATCACGTCTTTTGACAGCACACACAGGATGCCCCGCGCCGAGCCGTCCTCCGCACGCAGTGGTGTTCCCGCGTAACCCCGCACCTGCATGTCAACGAGGTCATCATCCTCCGGATAGAGTCCGGTGATGTTGTCGGGAAACAGACAGAACCCTTTTTTCTCGACATCACCGCAGGGGGTTCCATTGATATCATAGGTATAGTCATGGATGAATTTACCGCCCGTGTACATCGAGAGCACCTTGACACGCCCATCGTCCGTTATTTCGCCCACTATGGCATAATCCCCGTTCATCCAAGAGCACAGGGTCTCCACAAGGTTGTCGAAAAAGTCGGCGCCGATGCTGCCGGTCGTGCTTTTCATCAGGGCCTGAAAAGCCTCTTCGGAGCGTTTGAGCTCGGTGATGTTCCGGTAGATGGACGCCACGGAACCATCCCTGCCGGCGTCGCCGACGATGGGATAGCTCTCCCCGTGGAACCAGTTCGTCACGCCATCGAGGGTGAGCGTGCATTCGACGTGCTCGGTTGTACCGGATCCGGAAACGGACGCTATGCGTTCGATCATGCCGCGGGCCTCCGGTTCGATGAATACATCGTACGGGGTTTTCCCCTCCAGGTCATTCATCGAGAGTCCATAGGCCGATGGACCCGAATAGTACAGGAAGACACCGTCCGGGCGATGCATCATGATGATGTCTTCCGAACTCTCGACCAGGCGCCGCAGCCGCTCCTCGGTCTCGCGCTTTCCCCGTTCGGTTTCAAGCCGGCTGGTCACATCGACGGCATAATGGATGAACAGGTCCCCATCGACCGGCGTCCAGTATGACTCCCAGGTCCTGTCGAGGAAATCGATCGTGCACGATTGCATCTCTTTCGTGGAGAGGGCGCGTTCAGCCAGACAGAACCGGCAATTGTTCGAGCCTTCCTCCACATACCACCCCCGGGCGAATGTCTTCCAGCAGGGCTCGCCCACGACAGCGCCGATTTTGCGGGATTTCTTGTTCGCCGCCAGAATCTCATGATCGGAATTCACCAGCATGGCGGGATGCGGGAGTGCGTCGAGCAGCATGTTGTTGAAACGTCCGGCCCTCTTCGCTTCGTCCTCGCTGCTTTTTCTGCACGTAATATCGGTGGCCTGGGCCAACCGATAACCGGTCCGGGCGCCGTTGTCGAGGATATCGAGCACGGTGATCTCGATGAAACGGATTTCTCCGGTCTTCGTCGAGAACGGCAGTTCCCTGGCCAAAACAGCACCGTCATCCGTTCCCGGCTGTTCCATGAGCGCCATGACCTCCCCGCGCACTGCCGCATCGGGGGCCATCAGGTCGATCATGGTCCGCACGTCGGGCAGTTCCCCGGCGTCATATCCGGAAAGGGAAAGAAACGCATCATTGTATCTGATGATCCCGCCATCGGGACCGATCACAAACGCCGGCACGGGCCCGCGTGCATAGACATCCCAGATGCATTCTGTCAGCGGCAGCCCCGGAGCGTCCCCGTGCTTCTGTGTGTTTTTTCGCGGCATGATCCCACACCACCATTGTGAAATCCGTCAAAACGATTGACGGACAGTGTGTTTCATATGTATTATGATAGAGATTTCATGACAAGCGAATGAGATGAATTATACAAAAACAAATGCAGCATGGAAAGGATTTCCGAAAAATTCTCTTTACAAATGAATGGCCGGCAAATCCTTCCCCCTCATGCACGGTGAGGCTCCGGTGTCAGGCACAGCGGGAAGCACGGGCCCGCGCATGTAACGGTCATCGACAATCCACTTGCCGGACACCGCGATATGTATGATACTGCATGAGAGTTTCCACAAGAATCCGGATGATGATTCCATGAGCGAACACAACGGCGGAACCGAGCCCCGGGTCGACTATCGAATCCTTTTCACCATCAGTCCGGACGCCATGTTCTTCACGAGCGCCGACGGCCGTCTGATCGAGGCGAACCGCGCCTTCCTGGATATCGCGGGAACCGATTCGGACACAATCGGCGAAATCGATCTCAACTCCCTGTTCCCCGACACCGTGAAATACAACGAACTCCTCGGCAGGCTCAGGCAGAGAGGCGAGGTCAAGGGATTCGAACTGGCATGCATTGCTTCCGACGGCTCGCTGATCTTTCTGGAAATCCACGCAACCGCCCTTGTCGAGGGGGGAAGGACCGCCGGATTCGTGTTCGTGGCGCATGACGTTTCGTCACGCATGCTCAAGGAACGCATCTGGCGCACCATGTCCTCGATAGTGGAATCGACCGATGACGCGATCATCGGCAAAACCCTCGACGGCTATGTTGTCAGCTGGAACAATGCTGCCGAGAAACTGTATGGTTATTCTTCAGGAGAAATGATAGGAAACAGCCTGGACCGCATCATCCCCGACGACCGGCCGGATGAGATTGCGCAGATCCTGGAGCGGATACGGAAAGGCGGGCGGGTCGAACATTTCGAGACCGAACGCATCACGAAGGACGGCAGGCGCATCGATGTCTCGCTCACCGTGTCTCCCATCATCGACGAAACGGATCATATCATCGGCGCATCCGCCATCGCCCGTGACATCTCCGAAAGCAAACGGCTCCTCGCCACGCTCCGGGAAAGCGAGGAACGGTACCGCGGCCTCGTGGAATCCCAGATCGAGCTCATCGTCCGCGTCACACCCGAAGGCGTCTTCACCTTCGTAAACGACGCATATTGCGTAATGTTCGGAAAAACACGGGAGGAACTGGTCGGCAACACCTTCATGCCGCTCGTCCATGAAGACGACATCGAAGCTACAATGGAGGCGATGAAAGGACTGTACCGACCTCCATACCGTATCTATGTGGAACAGCGGGCCATGACGGTCGACGGCTGGCGGTGGATCGCCTGGGAGGACTATGCCATTCGCGATGAATCGGATGAATTGCTGGAAATCCAGGGTGTCGGGAGGGACATCACAGAGAAAAAAACCGCAGAGATCGCCCTGAAAGAAAGCCAGAGAAAATATCAGAGTGTTTTCGACAAGGCGAACGACTACATCGTGCTTCTGGACACGAACGGCACCGTGCTCGAGATCAACGAACGGATAGAATCGGGGATGGGATACCGTCGCGGTGACCTGGTGGGCAGGAACATCCGCGAACTGCCCTTCCTTTCCGAAAAGCAGATGGCCATCGCCATTGAACGATTCGGCGCGCCCCTTCAGGGGAGGGAGGTTTCGACCTATGAGCTCGAATTCACGAAAGCCGACGGCGAAACACTGATCGGTGAAGTGAACGCCGCACTCGTCAGGCTCACCGAGACGGAAATGGTGGATCTCGTCGTGGTCAGGGACATCACGGGCCGCAAGGAGGCTGAAAAGGACAGACTCGAGCTCATCAGAAAACTCAGTGAAAAAACCGATGAACTCAATATTATCCTGGAAAGCATTGGCGACGCCATCATCACGACCGATGTCGATCTCAAGGTTACCATGGTCAACCACGCTTTCTGCGAGCTGACCGGCATGCCCATCGAGCGCGTCATCGGCAGACCGTGCAGCGACATTCTCCATTGCATCGACCACAGGGGCGCGCCCCGATGCGATAATGACTGCGCGCTCCTTCCCACGGTGGAGAACGGCGAGATGACAAGCGGCAAAACCGTCGTCACGGACAGCGACGGCGTTCCCATAACCATCGAGGCGATCAATGCTCCCCTGAAAAACGCGGATGGAGAGATCATCGGCACTGTAAAATCAATCCGCGATGTTTCGCGGGAGGCCGAGATCGAGCGCATGAAGAACGAATTCGTTTCCACCGTATCCCATGAGCTCCGGACACCGCTCACATCGATCAAGGGATATGTCGATGTCATCCTCGCGGGCGAAACCGGCGAAATAAACGAGCTTCAGCGGGAGTTTCTTGAAATCATCCATGAAAGCAGCACGCGTCTCGGCGATCTCATCAATGACCTTCTCGACATCGAGCGTATCGAATCGGGTGACATCAGGCTCAAGGTCACGGGATTCGACCTGGGTGAAACGGTCGAGTCGGTCATCAGGACAATGGAGGCCGAAGCTGAGGCGAAGAACCTGCATGTCATCACGGAGATTCGCGAAAACGTCACCATCGAGGCCGACCGCGACAAGGTCATCCAGATCATCACGAACCTGCTTTCGAATGCAATCAAGTTCACACGGGAGGGGTCGGTGGCGGTGGCCATGTATCCACGGAACGGCTTTGCGGAGATCGTCGTCAAGGACACGGGGATCGGGATCGCGCCCGCGGACATGAAGAAACTCTTCGGCAAGTTCTTCAGGGTCGAGAACACCTACACAAGAAGTGTCCGCGGAACGGGTCTCGGCCTGTCCATCGTCAAGTCGCTGGTGGAGATGCACGGCGGCGAGGTCACGGTGAAAAGCAGGCCGAACAATGGCTCGGCGTTCACCGTCCGGCTTCCCCTCGAGGAAAAGGAGCGGCCGGAAAATCACCGGGACAAGAAGTCTCCACGGTATGGTTAAGTATGAACCGGCGCAAGAACAATGTCTATTCTCATGCAATTGAGGCCGGAAGACAGGAAATCCACGAACGATAAGCGGAAAGGACGGCTTCATGGGCAGAACCATCGTCATCGCCGAGGACGAGGCTCATATCGCCAGGCTCATAACCTTCAAACTCGAACGCGAGGGATTCACCGTACATTGGGGAAGGGACGGGATGGAAGGATACACGCTCGTGGAGCGGCACAAGCCCGATCTGGTGCTCCTCGACATCATGATGCCGGTCATGGACGGTTACGAGGTCCTCAGAAAAATCAAGGATAACGACGATCTGAAGGACATACCGGTCATCATGCTCACCGCCAAGGGCCAGGAACGGGATATCGTGAAGGGCCTCGAGAAGGGCTCCGAGGACTATATCGTCAAGCCCTTCAGCCCGGTCGAGCTCATGGCGCGCATTCACAAAGTGCTCAACAAGCAGTAGCATCCATACGGCGCCGCATCGAAGGGGACGGAACCTGAAAGCTGAGTCAGACCCCTGCCTTCTTCATCCCCTTCCGCTCCATGGCGCCCCAGGATTTTCCCCCGCGGAAATAGTCGATGATGCCGCGCAGCCGCCACCAGGTGGTGAGCTGCCGGTAGCCGAAATTCTCCATGACCGCATAGAGGAACAGCCGTGCGATATGACGATAGCGTGGATATTTCCTGAAAGACAGTTCCTCGAGAACCAACGATCCAACCGAAAGCACCACACCCAGAACGACCGCCGCGAAAAAGAAGAGGATCGCGAAGCTCGCATCCACGATTCCCAGCGCGAATGAAACCCCGAATACGACAAGACCGAGAATTTCAACGATCGGGCCGAGCATTTCGAAGATGAAAAAGAACGGCATGGCGAGCATGCCGATGACACCGTATTTCGAATTGAACAGCATTGTGCGATGTGCGGTGAGGCTCTCGATGAGCCCGCGCTGCCAGCGGTTGCGCTGCCGGCCGAGCACCCTGAGCGATTCCGGGACCTCGGTCCAGCAGACCGGTTCGGGGACGAAGGTCACGCGATACTTCTCCCCGCCCTCGAGCATCAGACGGTGCATCCTGACCACGATCTCCATGTCCTCGCCCACGGTATCGTGGAGATAGCCGCCGCACTTGAGAACGACATCCTTGCGAAACAGGCCGAATGCTCCCGAAATCACCAGAAGGCCGTTGACCGCATCCCATCCCACGCGCCCGAACAAAAACGACCTGAGATATTCGATGATCTGGAAATTGGCCAGCATGTTCGACGACAGGTTGATCTCGATGACTTCCCCCGCCCTGATCGTGCAGCCGTTTGCGACGCGGACGATGCCGCCCACGGCGACGGTTTTCGGATCATCGAGGAAAGGACGGACGAGCTTCGTCATCACATCGGTCTCGAGGATCGAATCGGAGTCGATGGCGCTCACGAGGGGATAACGGGCGATGTTGATGCCCGCGTTGAGGGCGTCCGCCTTGCCGCCGTTCTCCTTGTCCACCACCACCAGGTTCGGGTATTCGTCGGAAACATAGATATCCCGGACGTCCTGTGTGATGAGCCCGCCCATGACCGGCCGGAAGGATTTACGGAGGCTGTAGTCCCGCTTGAGAATCCCTATGGTGTCATCCTTCGAGCCGTCGTTGACCACGATGATCTCGAGTTCGGGATACCTGAGCATCAGAAGCGACTTCACATTGTCCGATATCGTCGCCTGCTCGTTGTAGGCGGGAACGATGATCGATATGGGCTTGTAGAACATGGTATGGAACAGGCGCTTGTCGAAGCGGAACATGGCCGTTTTCTTCAGATATTCCCTCAGCCTGCCGAATGAAAGCACGACGAGAACGACATACATGGAATTGATCGCCACGAAATACATGAGCGCCATATAGTCGAATACCAGAACCCCTGTCCTGAGCGCTTCAAGCATGATCGTCAATCCTCGAGTTCATAGAGCACATAGGCGATGATCGATTCCACGTCGCCCCTGAGATTCTGGTCCTTCAGGCGTTCGAGTTCCCGAACGCCGACCTTTCCGAAGCGGGCGATGGTCTGCGCGCTGTAGAGCCTGACCCAGTAATTCTCGTCCATCTGGAGTCTGATCTTCAGTTCGGGAATGATGAGCGGCGAGCTGATCGAACCGAGCGCGCGCACCGCCTGGCTGCGCACCACCCAGTTCGGTGACGAGAGATGGGCCATGAGAAAATCCAGGCTCTCCGGTTCGCCGAATTCTCCCAGGGCCTTGATGCAGCCTATGATGAGCTCCGTATTGGATGTTTTATAAGCGATCGACATGATCTTGGGGACCGCATCGAGGACATTCCGCGACGCGAGCACATCGATAACGATCCTGAGAGCCCTCTCAGATAGTTCATTGTCGTCGAGCAAACGCAGCAGCACACCGTCGATCTCCCCGCCATACCCGCCCACAATATCGATCATGCGTGACATGCCGATATCACCCACCCCCAGGACATATTTGATGATGCGGTGGAGGTCCCTCGTGCTGCCTATCCTGTTGAGCGCGTCCACGGCGTTGACCGACACGAGCGGCGAAGAATCATACACATGCTCGCGCAACTTTTCCTCGGCGGGAGCATAGCCGATCTGGCCGAGATAGAACGCGCTGTATATTCGTTCCCACTGGTCCTTGCTGTCGAGCGCAGCCACGAGATGGCAGCTGAATCCCATGAGATCCACGAACCTGACGACGGCTTCCCGGTCCTCGCCCTTGATATCGAGGAGATACCCTTCGATGAAACCGCCGAAATCCATCCAGTCGTCGAAATCGAGCGGATGGTCCCGGACATTGTCGTCGTTCAGGTCACCAGACAGATAGAGAAGCAGCAAACGCTCCCACTCACGCTGCTTCCCGGCGAGACGGCCCAGATGCATGTTATGGCGGACCCGAAGATACAGGGCATAGACCAGCAGGAGAAAAACAAGAACGAGCAGAAGCGTTATGAATCCCGCGAGTATCATTTCAGCGGGGGTGAAACGCCTGATAATTTCCATATGACCGTCGCCTTATGCCGTGTGATCGCAGGGAACGGAATATCGCATGAAGTCATCGACCGGTGCGGCCGCTTCAGAAGGACATGTCGATCATGAGTGTGCTTTTGATGTCGGTGAAATCCGACTGCCTGGTGACATGCTCGAAAAGTCCCGCAACCGAAACCCGGTCGCTCAGCTCCCAGCCCGCCTGGAAGAGTGCGGAATGAAAGCTCATGTCCGCGTGCCCTCCGAGCAGGGATTCATATTCGGGACTGTAGAGACGGTTGCCGCCGGTCATGCCCGCCCGGGCGTACAAACCGCGCCCGAAACGATACTCGATATAGCTCCACCAGGCATGATCGAAATTGTCGTCGGAATCAATGCTGGCGAAATATTTGCCCCAGAGCGCCAGCTTCGGCGTAATGAAGTATTTCACGCTCGGGGACAGGGTATTGTAGGTATAGCCCGGATAGGCGCTGTAACGGAATCCGATGCCGAGGAGGTATCCCGGTTTCTCGCGCGTCAGCTCGAAGGCCAGGTAATCGGCGCGGCGCTCGTCCTCGTCGATGCCGTAACCATAGCTGATCTCGGCGTAGTGAAATTCGTCGATGGAGAAGACAGGACCGAAAAATACGATTGA
>CAYNWJ010000045.1:11870-15650 GCA_964400815.1 uncultured bacterium | reverse complement strand
CCTCTTGAATTGCGCGAAAGAGAATACGTTGAAGCTGAGTTGACGTGACACCCGGGTTATTCTACAACCCCCCTCGGTCTGCGACCGTATCCCCCCTGAAAAAGGGGGGAACCGGGTACCGCTGGCTCCTGCAGAACATGGCCTCCCATGTCAGGGGAGGTGTCACGTCAGTGACGGAGGGGTTATACAATGGAGTTAAAAAGTATAAATGTATGCTGACTTAACTGGATAACCGGAAAATATTTTGAACCGCACGGGAGGATATCGCTACTTAACACGTGAAGGATACAATAACCCCCGGGGGACGCGACGATGGACGGATTGACTGCGGTCGTTGCATGTTATACCAAGATGCTCCTCCCATGCAGGAAATAACGGAATGACAGTGTGTCAGTATCCTGCATTTCGGGGATTGCCGTATTTTACGTTGCCGTGCACGGTTTCACAGAAAAAATTTCTGGTGAAACTCCGGCGATTGACTTCCAGGGTGTTTCAACGGATTTTACACGCATGAAGATGGTTCGGTTCCATACATGTATCATGCAAAGCAGGGAGGGGAAAGATCATGAAGGGACGCATGAAAGCATCAGCGGTGCTCGCGGTTGTGCTCGCAGCGGTTTTCGTTTCGGGACCGTCGGCGGCCGGTGCGGTCGATTTCCAGGCCGGTCTCGGGTTCATCGTCGGCTCTCCGCAGGGGGAACTGCGCAACAATATCGACGGGAACGGCTACGGCCTCGGGATCGAAGGCTTCGTCGGGCCGGACCGTTCGCCTTTTTCGGTCGGCCTGAATTTCGGGTTCATGAATTACGGCCACGACGAGCGGACGGAGGCGCTCAGCACCACGATCCCGGACCTCAAGGTCAGGGTCAGGAACGACAACAACATCGTCCACGGCAACCTGGTCCTCAGGTTCCAGCCCGTACGCACCGGCTGGCTGCGTCCCTATGCCGACGGCCTGGTGGGATTCAAATATCTCTACACCAGCACCTCCATCGAGAACGAGAACAGCTGGGGCGGGGAGGAAATCGCCTCCTCGACGAATTTCGACGACGGCGCCCTGAGCTATGGTGTCGGCGGCGGATTGCTCTTCAGGGTCCACACCTTCGATAACTTCGCCGAGACGGACCGTCGGGCGGACCTCTTCGTCGATTTCAAGGTGCGCTATCTCCATGGAGGCGATGCGGAATATCTGAGAAAGGGATCGATACGGACATCCGAAGGCAGGGTGGAATATGATGTCCGGAAATCGGAGACCGACATGCTCGTGTTCCATCTCGGGGTGTCTTTCGGATTCTGATGGTGATGGTGGGCGGACAGCGGCCGAAAACTCATTGTCGAACGGCGTGTATCGTCGTATCTTGATTCCTGTCGAAACAACGGCGCGATGTGCGTCGGAACAATGGATTTTCCTCTTCCGGACGGCAGACTACCATGAAAAATGTTCTCGTAACCGGCGGCGCCGGATTCATCGGTTCCAATTTCATCCGTTATCTTCTCGAAACGGACCGGGACGTTACGGTCGTTTGTCTGGACGCCCTCACCTATTCGGGGCTGGCTGAAAATCTCAACGGGCTCCCGGCGCCTGAACGGTTCACCTTCATCCGCGGTTCCATCGTTGATGCCGCGCTGGTTTCGGACATCATGCGTTCGCATCGTATCGACGCCATCGTTCATTTCGCCGCCGAATCCCATGTGGACCGGTCCATTCACGGCCCCGGTCCCTTTGTCCGGACGAATGTTACCGGCACCTTCACCCTGCTCGAGGCCGCCCGCGAATCATGGCTCCTTGACAAATCCCTTCCCAGGGATGCCGTCAGGTTCCACCACATATCGACAGATGAAGTGTACGGTTCGCTTGATCCCGATGAACCGGCGTGGACGGAGGACAGCCCCTACGCCCCCCGTTCTCCCTACGCGGCGTCGAAGGCCTCGTCCGATCATCTGGTCCGATCCTTCGGTCACACCTACGGCCTGCCCTGTACCATCACCAACTGCTCGAACAATTACGGTCCCCGCCAGTTCCCGGAAAAGCTCATGCCCCTGGCCATCATGAATGCCGTCGCGGGCAAGGACATACCCATCTACGGTGACGGAAGGCAGGTTCGGGACTGGCTCCATGTCGATGACCACTGCGAAGCGATTCACCGCGTTATTGCCGCGGGCGATCCCGGTGAGACCTTCAATGTGGGCGGCGGGAACCAGTTCCTCAACCGTGAAATCGTCGCCATGATCTGCTCCATCCTCGACAGGCTTCTTCCCGATTCACCGCATTGTCCCCACGCCGGACTCGTCACCCATGTCAGCGACCGGCCGGGACATGACAGGCGGTACGCGATGGATTACGGTAAAATTCAACGCGAACTCGGCTGGGAACCCCGTCATACCCTCGAGGAGGGGCTCGAACAAACGGTGCGGTGGTATCTCGACAACCCCTCCTGGATCGAAGCGGCTGCCGAAAGCCCTGATTTCAGGGACTGGATCGAAACCCAGTACGGTGACGGAGACATGAACGGGGAAGCCTGACAGCCTGCACCGGCTCGTGTCATTCACGGGGAGGTTTCATGAAAACCACGAGATTTCTCGTCCTTCTGGTCGTTATCCTCGCTGCCGCGTCCCTGTACTTCGCTTTCGGGAGGATACGGCGCGCGGGAAGACCGGAACCCGGCTGTTCGCATTTCATTGCCGAAATACAACGCCTGGAATCGGAGCTGTCCGAATTGAAGGGGCGCTCCACCGGTCAAGACGGGGAAACCGGGATGGTGAGGGAATTCGATCATCCGCGCCGGGATGTGATCGTCGGGGCGCTGCGGGAACGGAGCGATCTCATCCCCTTCGAGGGGGAGCTCGGCGGAACGATGGGATTTTACGGCGGCCATTCGATCCATATCCTGACTCCTTCGTGGATCCTTGCTGAATTCGATGACGGTCACAGGGCGGGAGCCATGCTGCTCGAATATTCGATCTCGAACGGAACGGTGGAATTCACCGTGCTCGACGCGGCGCTCATGTAGGACGGTCCGGGAACGTGTATCTGCGGCGATCAATCGTGACAATGAGGAGCGACCCATGAAAGGCATCATCCTCGCCGGCGGAAGGAACACCCGCCTCTATCCCGTCACCATCGGTGTCAACAAGCAGCTTCTGCCGGTCTATGACAAGCCGATGGTCTATTATCCCCTGTCAATGCTCATGCTGGCCGGAATTCGCGATATTCTCGTCATCAGTTCCCCCGGTTCGCTGCCGTTGTTCCGGAAATTGCTCGGAGACGGCTCCCGGTGGGGCGTGTCGTTTTCCTATGCAGGCCAGGACGAGCCGCGGGGACTTGCGGAGGACTTCATCGGCGATTCCCCGGTCTGCCTCATCCTCGGGGACAACATATTCTATGGAAGCGGGCTTCCGAAGCAATTGCGTTCCGCCGCCGGTCTGAAAGAGGGAGCCGTCATCTTCGGCTATCCGGTCGGCGATCCCCGGCGTTACGGCGTCGTGGAATTCGATGGAGACGGACGCGCGGTGAGCATCGAGGAGAAACCTGCCAATCCCCGTTCGCGGTATGCCGTTCCCGGCATATACTTCTACGATTCCGACGTTATCGGGATCGCCCGGTCCCTCGGGTTTTCGGCTCGCGGGGAGCTGGAGATCACTGATGTCAACCGCGCCTATCTCGAGCGCCGTCTTATGCGCGTGGAGGTGATGGGGCGGGGGATAGCCTGGCTCGACGCAGGCACTCACGAATCCCTGCTTCAGGCTTCCAACTTCATCCAGACCGTGGAGGAACGCCAG
>CAYNWJ010000045.1:0-11860 GCA_964400815.1 uncultured bacterium | reverse complement strand
GAACTGGAAAATACGGCATACGGCGGCTATCTGAAGCAGCTCATCGAGGACGAGGACTGTCCTTTCATGTCATAACGGCCGGATCAAACTCATGAACAGCGAATTCTTCGATTTTCCCGTGGACGGCACGCTCGATTTGCACATGTTCAGGCCGAACGAGGTGAAATCCGTCCTGGAGGAATATCTCATGCAGTGCCGCATGCGGGGTATTCTCCACGTCCGCGTCATCCACGGAAAGGGGCACGGTGTGCTCTGCCGGATCGTCCATTCCTTTCTCGAGCGCTGCTCCCATGTCGCCGAATACGGTATCGCGCAGGATGGCTCGTCATGGGGCGCCACCCTCGTGGTGCTCCATCCCCTCGGTTCGGAATCACCCGGCGATGCGGAATGATCCCGGCCGCTCCCCCCCCGGTTTCCCGGCCCCGACCCCGGGATGCAAGGATTGGCAGGATTGTAATCCCGATTCATACCGTAATCCCGAAAATCCCGGTTCAGCAATTGAATGCCGCCGAAATTAGTGTATATTCCGTAAAGTGGATGAGTGCCCCTTTCAGTTTTCCGGCAATCCCCCGAAAACTCACCGAATAATACATATATGCTATTATCTATTAAAGTGTTACATCCAAATCAAGCCTATGTTTGAGCTGATGGAAAAATGATGATTGATCGTCCGCCGTTTGAACCATGATTTATGGGATAAAAGGATTGGCAGGATGGTAATCGTGGTTCATCCCATAATCCTGAAAATCCGGGTTCAGAAAATGAAAATCCCCGAAATAACCATTGTCTGCCGTAAAATGGATGACTGCCGGTTTTCCGTTTTGTCTTGACAATATATTCACCGCAACATACTATTGTATAAAACTTTGGCGGGGAATGGATGAACGACCGGCTGCATGACATACTGAAAAAAATTGCGTCGTCGCGTTCATGGCGGTTTATATCCCGTAACCGCCAGATACGCTGGCTTTTCACCCTGACGTTCGTCATTTTGGTTCTGGTTGTCATAATCAGCATCGTCGAGGTCAGGTCGAACGAGGCCTTCGATTCCTATACCGATATCTTTTACTGGGCGTTGATCACCATCACCACGGTTGGTTACGGTGACATCACCCCCAGGACACCGATCGGGCAGTTTTTTACCGTTTTCATGGTCCTTGCCGGTGTGATCCTCGTGAGTTTCATGACGGCAACCATCGCGTCCATTCTGACGGCGACGCGCATCCGGGAGGGTATGGGTTTGAAAAAAGTCGATCTCACCGGCCATATCGTTATCTGCGGTTTCAATTTCAAGATCGAAAGCGTGCTCAGGAGCATCATCAGCGCTTCGGAAATGGCGCCTCCGGAACTCGTTCTCGTGAACACCCATTCCGAGGCGGCGGTCAACGATCTGATCGAACGGTTCCCCGAAGCCCCGATCCGCTTCGTTCACGGCGATTATACCCTGGAATCATCCCTCGACAGGGCCTCGATTTCCAAAGCGTCATCGGCGATCATTCTCGCCGACCCGGGTGAAGACGGCCAGGGAAAGGCCGACGACCGCACCCTGATCGCGCTTCTCGCCATCAAATCCATGGCGCCGGAGGTTCGGGTCTGCGTGGAACTGCTCGAGGATTCCAGCGAGGTGCATCTCCGAAGGGCCGGAGTTGACCAGATCATTCTTTCCGGTGAATTCAGCGGATTCCTTCTCGCCAATGCCGTCATGTCGCCCGGCCTTCCCCAGGCCATGAAGGAGATGATGGTTGTGGGCCTGGGCAGCGACATCCGCAGGAGGAAATTGCCCGCGGACCTCGTGGGGAAGACCTTTCGCGAGGCGGCGTTCGACTTTTTCGACCGGTTCGGCATGATTCTGGTCGGGGTGGTGACCGAAAAGAAATCCTTCAACATGGACACCATCCTCACCGCCGACAACAGCGCGATCGACGATTTCATCCGCAGGAAATTCGAGGAAGCGGGACGGAGCCTCCAGGTGGAGTCGAAAGGCCTCATCACCGTGCGCATCAACCCGGGGAAGGACTATGTCATCAGCGAGGACGATAACGCCATCGTTATCACCTCCAAGCAGGAGAAAACCGTCATATGATGCTCGGTGACGCAAAGAACCTGAAGGATTTTACCCTCTTCAACGGTCTCTCCGACAAGGAAATACGGCAGGTTGCGCAGATCGTGGGACGGCAGGAGGTGGAGGCCGGATCCGTCATCATCCAGGAAGGGGAGACCGGGGACGACCTGTTCCTCCTCTCGGAGGGCGTCGTCGACATCCACAAGACGCTCACCATCGTTACCGCCAAGCACGATTTCGGCACGAAGGAGCGCTCATTCATCCGTCTCGCCGGGGACATGCACCCCTATTTCGGCGAGATGGCGCTTTTCGGCAGCGGCGAACGGTCGGCCACTGTCAAGGCGGTCAACAACTGCAAGTTCTATATCATCAAGAGCGACGATTTCCTCCGGCTGTGCGAAAGCGAACCGCGGATCGGTTTCGTCGTGGTGAGGAACATCGCCCTCCTTCTTTCCAATTATCTCCGAAAAACGAATGAAGACGTCATCAAGCTCACCACGGCGCTCTCGCTTGCGCTCTCCGGGAACGAATGACGGACGTTTCATTTCGCGGAATCCCCACTTTTTCGAAAAAGTTTGAATATTCGACCGGTCGGGCCGGTAGTGTTTCATGAAAGGTGAAACTATCGAACCGTGAAAAATACCGATATGGACACGACGACCGAAAACGCGCTCATAGTGAGGTGCAAGAACCGGGACAGCGAAGCGTTTCGCCTGCTGGTCGAGCACTACAAGAAACAGGCGTTCGCCTTTGCGTTTTCCTATCTCAGGAACGCCGACGACGCGCTCAATGTTTCCCAGGACGCCTTCGTCCGCGCCTGGAAGGCCATGGACGGGTTCATCGAGGGAAAGAGCTTCAAGGCATGGATCATGTGCATCGTGAAGAACCTTTCCCTCAACCTCCTGGAAAAAAAGAGGAACAGACGCGAAACATCCCTCGACGCGGCGATGGAGGAAAGCGGTTTCGATGTACCCGGCGATTGTGACGATCCGCTTGATCAGCTCGAAAAGGATGAACTGCGACGTTGCATCTGGAAGATCGTGCTCGGTCTCAAGGAGGAATTCAGGGACGTGATCGTGCTCAAGCACTTTCACGATCTCTCGTACCGCGAGATCAGCGAGTCTCTTGAAATACCCGAAGGCACCGTGATGTCGAGGCTGTATTACGCACGGCTGGAACTGAAGAAAGCATTGGAACCGATAGTACGGGGAGTTGATGTACCATGACATTCGATGAACATCAGATGCGCCTGATGAAATACATGGACAACGAGCTCGATGCGCATGAGCGGGCCGCATTCGAGGAGCACCTGGCGGAATGCGATTCCTGCAGAAAGACGCTCGGTGAGTTTTCGAGGGTGAAGGAGGTGACCGATTCGATGAAGATCGCTGATCTGCCCGAGACCGTGTGGGACCGGTACTGGGATGGTGTGTACAACAGGCTCGAACGGAGCGTGGCCTGGTTCCTCTTCATTCTCGGGGCGCTCGTGCTCAATCTCTATGCCCTCTACCAGTTTATCGTCGATCCCTCGGTCGACAGCGTGGTGAGGTTCGGCGTGATTCTTCTCGGCGTGGGATTCGCCGTGCTCTTTCTTTCGGTTTTCCGTGAGAAACTGGCGGTCAACCGTGATGACAAGTACATTCGGGAGGTGAAACGATGATCGTGGTGACGACGGAATCTGTGCCGGGGAAAAAGGTTGTGGAGGCGGTCGGTCTCGTGCGCGGCAACACCATCCGGGCCCGTCACGTGGGCAAGGACATCCTCGCGACGCTCAAGAATATCGTCGGCGGGGAGATCGAGGAGTACACGAAAATGGTCGCCGAATCGCGGGACCAGTGCCTCGACCGCATGGTGGAGGAGGCGGAAGGTCTCAATGCCGACGCCGTCGTCAATGTCCGTTTCGCCACATCGAGCATGATGCAGGGCGCGGCGGAACTGCTTGCCTACGGGACGGCGGTGAAGCTCGCCGATGCCGACTGACCCTCATCCGCGGCAGTGAAGATAAAAAGCCCCGTCATGATTGCGGGGCTTTTTCATGTCATATCAGATAACCCCCTCCGGACTTCGTCCTCGTCCCCCTGACAGGGGGACCCATGCAGCACCGGGGCTCGCAGTTATCTGCCTCCCCTGTGAGGGGAGGTGTCACGAAGTGACGGAGGGGTTATATCATCACGTATTATACCGGTTATGCACCTGTGCGGCAGGCATCACACGGTCCTGACCGACCAGTCCTCCAGCCAGCGGTAGTGATCGGGCAGGTATGCCCGTTCGGTGGATGAGGCCGTTTCGCTCAATTCTTCGAGCAGCGCCTCCTCATCCGGCGAGATCGCGGGATTGTATGCCGCCTGGAGGTTCGTCTGGAGTTCGTCCATGCTGTTCATGGCCATCATGGTGGTATCGATTTCCGAAACGGCGAGAACATACCGTATCATCGCCTGGGCGGTGTTCACGTTCTCGCGGTCGAAAAACCCCCGGGACCGGGCAAGCTCCACCATGGCGTCGCTGCCCATGGGCTTGATGCCGATGATGCCGAGTCCGAGCTCTTCCAGACGCGGCATGAGGGCCGCATAGTCGTTTGTGAAGCTCCGGCTCTTGTGGCCGCTCAGGACCAGCGCCTTGTTGTGGTGGAAATTGAAGATCAGCATGACATAGTCCACCGTGGAGCCGTAGTCGTCCAGGTATCTGTTCAGGGTGCCCACATCGTGCCCGACAAGACCGATCGATCTGGCCTTGCCCGCCTCCTTCGCCCTGACCATGATGTCCATGCGGTCGTCGTTGACCGAATACAGGCGGTACAGGTCGATGTAGTCGGTGTGGAAATCGTTCAGCGCGCCGTCGATCTCGTCTTCGAGTTCTGAGGTCCCGTTGACTGCGCAGAGTGATATCGCCACATCCTTGCGGAAGTCCTTCACGCTCTCGCCCATGGGCTTGAACTGGGCGTATCCCCCGTGATCGTACACGTCGAAAAGGTTGATGCCGCCCTCGTAGCCGCTCCTGATCATGCTGTCCCGTGTGTCCGGGTCGGCGATGAGCTGATCGTTCAGATGGGAGCCGAAGGAAAGCCTTGAAACCTCTATGCCTGTTTTACCCAGTACCGTGCGCTCGATGGGATACGGTGACTGCCCGTCATTTCCATCGTCGTCCGAGTCGTTTCCGAAAATGTTGCATCCGGCGGGGATCGTCGCCGCCGCTCCGACCCCGGCCATGAACTGTCTGCGATTCATGAGATGATCCTTGCTGAAAAAGCTGAAACAATACAGCCGGAAGAACGTTTCTCCCGGCGCTTTCTTCTGTTATTATGAATATATTTTTCTCTCTCATGAATCAAGTTGTTTTTTCTGTTTTCCGAAAATGCCTGTTGAACCGGGGAGGGAAATGGCGCATACTATGACATCGTCGCCCTGGAGCTGAACTGTATACAGGATGTGTATCGATGGCCGGCGCTTGTGGTGGAAGAGACTTACTGAGGCCTTCCGCAGGGTCCATGTTTGCTCCGGCGCTGCTTTCTTGGTTTTCAGATGGAGCGGGCCGATGGAGATCACGCTGTCGCCCGAAAAGGGATTCAATCGGTGAATACTGCTTTGAAATGTGTGTATCATATTGTATAATTCATGAGAGCACAGGGAGTTATCAATGAAAAAACTCGACGGGAAAACCGCCATCGTAACCGGCGCCACCAGCGGTATGGGCCGGGGAATCGCCGAACTCTTCGCCGCGGAAGGCGCATCGGTCCTTGTGAGCGGCAGGAGTGAAGAACGCGGCCGCGAAGTCGTCGAGGGCATCGAGGCTGCGGGCGGCAGGGCGCTGTTCGTTCCGGGAGACATAACCGACATCGAGGTCAATCGCGGGCTCGTCAGGACCGCCGTGGAAACCTTCGGGGGCCTCGACATCCTGGTGCCGAACGCCGGCCTTCTGGGTCTCGCCTCCATCACCGAGCTGTCCCCGATCCTCTGGCACGAGACCGTGGCGACCAACCTGCATGCGGTCTATTACCTCCTGCACTTCGGCATTAAGGAACTGCAGAAGCACGGCGGGGGATCGGTGGTGGTCAACGGGTCCATCGCGGCGTTCAAGGTGTTCCCGAACCACGCCGCCTACTGCGCGTCGAAATCGGCCCTCGTGGCGCTGGTGAAGCAGGTGGCGCTGGATTACGGGCCCCATATACGGGCGAACCTCATCTGTCCGGGACCGGTGGACACGCCGCTCATTCACAGCTCGACCGCGGCGTTCCCCAATCCGGGGAAGATCATCGCCGAGACCGCGGCCGGCGTTCCCATGAAGCGACTGGGCCTTCCCGGGGACATCGCGAAAGCGGCGCTTTTCCTGGCGGGCGACGACTCCTCGTGGGTGACGGGGACTGTGCTCGTGGTGGACGGCGGCAAGCTGTGTTCGGGGTGACTCCGCCGGAGAGGAATAATCGTGTAACCAAATGACACGCCGGACGTAAGAGAGAGTATAACCGGAACGGGCCGGACGGTCGCGCGCGGTTACGGCCGTGCGAGGAAAGTCCGGGCTCCGCAGGGCAGGGTGCCGGGTAACGCCCGGTGGCCGCGCAAGCGGTCAAGGAAAGTGCAACAGAAAGCATACCGCCCGGAAACGGGTAAGGGTGAAAAGGCGGGGTAAGAGCCCACCGCCCGGGTGGCGACATCCGGGGCACTGCAAACCCCACCCGGAGCAAGGCCAAATAGGGGGCGATGGTGTGGCTCGCACCGTTCGAGTCCCGGGTAGGCCGCTCGAGGATACGGGCGACCGTATCTCCAGATAAATGACCGTCCTCCCGTGCAGACGGGAGACAGAACCCGGCTTACAGGCCCGTTCCGAATTATTATACCAGGATCCAAACGTCAACCCGGCCCGGAGGATACCGTACATGCAGCTCGCCCGTTCCACATCCTATAGGAGCACCACTCTGGCCGTGTGGCTTTTCGGAATAACCATGGGATATTTCGAGGCGGCGATCGTGGTCTATCTGCGGGCGCTCTACTATCCCGGCGGATTTTCGTTCCCGCTGGAGCCCATTCCCATCGACATGGTCGCCGTGGAACTGGGACGCGAGTTCGCCAGCATCGTCATGCTCATCTCTGTGGCGATGATCGCCGGAAGGCGCTTCTGGGAGCGGTTCGGCTGGTTCCTGATCATGTTCGGTGTCTGGGACATCTTCTATTACATCTGGCTCAGGGTGACCATCGGCTGGCCGGTCACGCTCCTTGATTGGGATATTCTGTTTCTCATTCCGCTTCCATGGATCGGGCCGGTCCTGGCGCCCGCCCTGGTCGCCGTGCTCATGATCGTGCTGGGTACGATCATCACATGGCTCTTCGCCGACGGTTTCCAGTTCAAGCCGACCATGCTATCGTGGTTCCTTTCGCTCGCCGCCACAGGCATCATACTCTTTTCCTTCATGCGGGACATCGGCGCCGGTCTTCGGCAGGAGCTTCCCGAACCATATCCATGGTGGATGCTTGCAGCCGGAATCCTGCTCTATATCATCGCTTTCGTGCATGCATATCGCAGGACCAGCAAGCTGCCGGTGCTGTCCAACGGTTCCTATCTCTGAATCTCCGCCAAAAAAAACGCCCCCCGTGGCCGGGAAGCGTTTTTGGTATCGTATTTATCAGTATCCTCACGAAACCGAAAGCTTGCCCCGAATGACCTCGAGCAGTCCCATCACCACCTCGACCTCGACTTCGTGCTGGTCGGCGATGTCCTTGCATGAGACACCGTTGAGATAGAGTACGAGCACCTCGTTCTCTTCCTTGGTCAGCTCCTTTGAGCCGGCCTGGGAGATCACCAGATGGTGCTTGAGGTATTCCCGTTCCCGCCTGCGGCACTGTTCGTCATAGGCGGAAAGTTCCTCTTTCCAGTTTTCGTTGTAGTCCTGGTTCCGTTTGTCAGTACGTGTCAAAATACCTTCCTTACACTGCTTCGACACTGGCCACACCGGGCACCTTCTTCTTTACATATACCTCGATGCCGTTCTTCAGTGTGAGTGTCGCCATTGGACAGCCGCCGCAGGCGCCGGTGAGCTTCACCTTTACCACGTCGCCTTCCATTTCAACGAATTCCACATCGCCGCCGTCAGCCTGAAGCGAAGGCCGGACATCTTCCAGGGCTTTTTTCACATCGTCTTCCATCGTTCATTCCTTTCAATGTATGTTCTTTGGGTTCCATTCGTTATGGGCGCCGGTGCGTTCCCGGCTTCTTGGATTTATACGCTCGAACGGCCGAAAGGTTACATCACAGCCGGTATTCGCCGGTGAACACCGTTTCGGCGCCGCCCGTCATGTACAGTTCGTCACGGTCGCGCCATTCGATTATCAGGTCGCCGAATTTGAGGTGAACGGTCACCGTTTCGAACGTTCTGTCATTGAGTATCGAAGCCACGACCGACGCGGTGGCCCCGGTGCCGCAGGCCCAGGTCTCGCCGCAGGAGCGTTCCCATACCCGCATGCGGATGTTGTTCCTGTCGAGCACCTGGACGAATTCGGTGTTGATGCGGTTCGGGAAGGCCGGATGGTTCTCGAATTTCGGCCCTGTCGACTTGAGATCGACGGCGTCCACGTCATCGACGAACACCACGCAGTGGGGATTGCCCACATTCACCAGCGTGATGCGGTACGGTTTTCCGTCAACCTCGAATTCCTCGTTCACGACCGCGTCGGTGTCCGTCCCGCTCATGGGTATCCTGCCGCGGCGGAGCTCGGCCTTTCCCATGGACGTTGTGACATCGACGAAATTGCCGTTCGCCAGATGGACCTCCTGCCGGAGAGGCCCAGCGAGGGTTTCGGTGTGAAAGACCTCCTTGTCCGCATACCCCTGCTCGACCACATATCGTGCGAGGCAGCGGATGCCGTTGCCGCACATCTCGGCGATGTATCCGTCGCTGTTCACAACGCCCATCCTGAAATCGTAGTCATCCGACGGTCCCACGAGGATGAGCCCGTCGGCGCCCACGCCCAGGTTTCGATGGCACATCTTCGGCGCCAGTTCGCCCGGGTCATGGATGGTCTCCCTGAACAGGTCGATGATGATGTGGTCGTTGCCGAGACCGTGCATCTTCGTGAATTTCAGCGTTTTCATCGGGGATCCCGTCCCTTGTTCTCTCAGTTCTTCGGCTCGATGACTTCCATGCCGCCCATGAACGGCCTGAGCACTTCGGGAATGACCACCGAGCGGTCCTTTTGCTGGTTGCACTCGAGGATCGATATGAGAATGCGCGGTGTGGCGACGAATGTGTTGTTGAGCGTGTGGCAATACTGTATCTCGCCGTCACCGTCCCGATAGCGCAGTTTCAGCCGGCGCGCCTGGAAATCGTAGAATTTGCTCGACGAGTGCGTTTCGCCGTAGGAACCCCGTGAGGGCATCCAGCATTCGATGTCGTATTTCCGTTTCTGCGGCTGGCCCAGATCGCCCGAACAGACCAGGACAACACGATAGGGGAGATCCAGCTCACGAACAAGGCTCTCGGAATTGTCCGTGATGAAGTCGTGCATCTTGCGGGATTCGTCGGTGTCGTTTTTGCAGACGATCACCTGTTCCACCTTCTGGAACTGGTGGATGCGGTAGAGCCCCTTCGTGTCCTTGCCATAGGTGCCCGCCTCACGGCGGTAGCAGGGGGAGATGCCGCAATACTGCTTCGGCAGGTCCTTCCCGTCGAGGATCTCGTCGTAGTGGTACGATGTCACCGGGACCTCGGCGGTGCCGATGAGATAGAGATCGTCCCGCTCGCATGCATAGGCCTGTTCCTCGCCGCCGGGGAAATAGGCGGTGCCGATCATGGCGATGTCCTTCACCAGATGCGGCACGATCATGGGCGAGAAGCCCAGCTCCCGCATGCGCTTGAGGGCATACATGAGAACAGCGTATTCGAGGAAGACGCCCTCGTTCTTGAGGATATACGACCGTGTGCCGGCGAGTTTCACTCCCCGGGGGATGTCCAGAATGTCGAGCCGTTCGCCCAGTTCCACGTGATCGAGGGGCTCGAAATCGAATGAGGGTACATCGCCTGCACGCCGCAGTTCAACATTCTCGGTGTCATCCTCCCCTTCGGGAACATCGTCGTCCGGCGGATTCGGGACCTGGAGCATGAGGGCGTCGAACTCCTCCATCACCGACTGGAGCGTCCCGTCCAGGTCCTTGATCTTTTCGGACACGCCGCGCATACGCTGGATGGCGGCCTGTTTCTCGTCCCCCTTGAGGGATGCGATCTCCGAACTTGCGCTGTTCTTTTCGGCCTTCAACCGTTCCGATTCCTGAAGAAGGGAGCGGCGTTCCTCGTCGATTTCAAGCAGACGGTCGATATCGACGCGCATGCGTTTTTTACGGGCGCCTTCCTTCACGAGTTCGGCGTTTTCCCTGATGTACCTGATGTCGAGCATAACAAAAGCCTGCCGTCGGTGTGAGCGTGAATGTTCATGCCGGCTGTCCACGCCGGAGGAAGCATTTTGTTCAGCGGACCGGGGAAAGGCGGGACACGCGTATCAGTCATGTCCCGCCTTCACATTACTGGTCAGCCTATGGAATAGAAGGCATCCCGGCCCGCATACTGGGCGCATTCGCCGAGCTCGTCCTCGATGCGGAGGAGCTGGTTGTACTTGGCGATGCGGTCGGAGCGGGAGGCGGAGCCCGTCTTGATCTGGCCGGTGTTTGCGGCGACCACGATGTCCGCGATCGTGCTGTCCTCGGTCTCGCCCGAACGATGGGAGACCACGGCGGTGAATCCGGCCTTCGTGGCCATCTCGATGGCGTCGAACGCTTCGGTCAGCGTGCCGATCTGGTTGACCTTCACCAGGATGGAATTCGCCGCCTTCATCTCGATTCCCTTTTTGAGGAAGCGGGTGTTGGTCACGAAGAGATCGTCGCCCACGATCTGAATCTTATTGCCGAGCTTTTTCGTCATGAGCGTGAAACCGTCCCAGTCGTTCTCGTCCAGCGCGTCCTCGATGGAGATGATGGGATATTTCCCCACCAGGTCGGCATAGAAATCGACCATCTCTTCACTCGTAAGCTCGCGTCCGCCCTCGCCTTCGAGGACATATTTGTCCTTTTCCTTGTCGTAGAAGGAGCTGGCAGCGGGATCGAGGGCGATCATGACATCGTCCTTCGCCGTGTATCCCGCCCTGTCGATGGCATCCATGATGACCGCGAGCGCCTCCTCGTTGGACTTGAGGTCGGGAGCGAATCCGCCCTCGTCGCCCACCGCCGTGTTCAGGCCCTTGTCCTTGAGCACCGCCTTGAGGGCATGGAACACTTCCGCGCCCATACGGAGTCCTTCACGGAAACTGGGCGCGCCCACCGGCATGACCATGAATTCCTGGAGATCGACATTGTTGTCGGCATGCTTGCCGCCGTTGAGAATGTTCATCATCGGCGTGGGCAGCAGGCGCGCGTGGATGCCGCCGAGATACTGGTAGAGGGGGAGACCCAGGGCTTCCGCCGCCGCACGGGCAACCGCCATGGAGACGCCGAGGATCGCGTTCGCGCCCAGGTTGGACTTGTTCTCGGTGCCGTCGAGCTCGATCATGGTCTTGTCGATCAGAAGCTGGTCGGTCGCATCGAGAAGCTCGATCTCGGGGGCGATTGCCTTGTTCACGTTGTCCACCGCCTTGAGGACGCCCTTGCCGAGGTAGCGCTTCTTGTCGCCGTCGCGCAGTTCGGTGGCCTCGTTCTCGCCGGTGGAAGCGCCCGAGGGCACGAGCGCCCTCCCGATGGCGCCGCATTCCAACGCGACTTCCACTTCCACGGTCGGATTGCCGCGCGAATCGAGGATCTCGCGACCCTGAATGTTGATGATACCCG
>CAYNWJ010000044.1:5138-15690 GCA_964400815.1 uncultured bacterium | reverse complement strand
ATCATGGAGCAAAAAACCATTCGTTCGCAAAAACCTAACCGGAAATTGCTGGGTTGACGTTGTTTTTCTTTCTCCGGTCTCGCCTCCCAGGGAGGATAATCCTTGAAACGGATCGCTCTGCACACGCTGCTGTTCTCTGTTCTGGCCGCCGTGACGGTCATGTTGACGGAGCGGTCATGTTCGGCGGCGGAGCACCCCGACCTTGTTGCGTGCAGGCGGCTGATGGCGGCTGGAAAGCGCACAGAGGCAGCAGAAAAGCTCCGCGAATTCCGGCGGAAGGAACCTGACAATCACATCGCGGTCTTTCTCCTGGCGGAGATCGAGGACGATCCGGCGCGGGCGGCGGCCCTGTACCGCGAGGTGGAACTCCTGGCGCTCATGCCCGGACAAAGCGATCCCGACACCCTGACCGCCACGGAAGCCTCCCTTTCGCGGGCCCGTCTCGCTCTTGAACTGGGTGATTATGAGGAAACGCTGAAGCGCTGCGACGAGACAGACGAAACCTTCGCCGACGGCCCGTGGACACCGAAGATCGACACCATCCGGGGCCGTGCGCTGCTGGCGCTCGGAAGAAGCGGCGCCGCCCTCGAGTCCTTTTCATCAGGGCTCGAGCGGGCGGAGGATGACACCACGCGCCTGCATGCCGCGGCGGGCATCATGGAATGCCGCGTGGCCCTCGGGCAGTGGAAGGAGGCGCTCGACGCCGCCCGGCGGGTCCTGAACGAAAGCGACGATGAAAGCGCCCTCACCCCCCGTGTGCTCGAGGTCACCGCACGCGCTTGGCGTGAGCTGGGCAACGAGGAAAACGCGAAATGGTACACGGACCGTCTCCTCTCGAACTACCCCGACAGCTATCAGGCCCACACGATGCGCGTCCAGGGAGCGATCGTGGCGCGGGACATGGGATTCACTCCCGGCGCGGACGGCGGCGGCGTGGTAAGCCCGGACCGGAACGGCGCATCCACCGATGCTGAACCGCTTGCCGAAGGCTCCGGCGATAACGCGGCGGAAGCGGACGGTGACACGGAAATGTCCCCCTCTCCACCGGCGGGAGGGTTCACCGTGCAGGCCTCCGCATTCAAGAACCGCATGAATGCCCTGAAGATGTACAACACACTGAAGAACAGGGGATTCGACGCCCGCATAGAAATGAAGACCGTCCGCGACATGCATCTCTTCCTTGTGCGCGTCGGGATATTCCTGACCCGCGAGGAGGCTGAGAAGGTCATGGAGCGGGTGAGCTCGGCCACCGGCGAGAAGGCCGCGGTGGTGATGACGGGAAATTGAGCGAAAATTCGCCGTGAAAGGGATATCGCACATGGCTGACCATACGCCCGTGATGCAGCAGTACCTGGCCATGAAGAAGGAGTACGACGACGCCATACTCTTCTTCAGAATGGGCGATTTCTATGAGATGTTCTTCGACGACGCCAAGACCGCGGCGAAGGTGCTGGGCATCACCCTCACCTCCCGCGAGAAGAACAAGAAGGACCCCATCCCCATGGCGGGCATCCCCTACCACGCGGTCAACGGCTACCTCTCGAAAATGCTTCGGGCGGGCTACAAGGTCGCCATCTGCGAACAGACATCCCAGCCCGGAAAGTCGCGGGGACCGGTGGAGCGCGAAGTCGTGCAGGTGGTCACGCCGGGCACGGCCATGGGTGAGGAGGTCCTGGAATCATCGAGCAACAATTTCCTCGCCGCCCTGTCGCTCAACAACGGCGCCGCGGGACTGGCGGTGGTCGATCTGTCCACCGGGGCGTTCGAGGCGGGGGAGCTTCCATCGACCCGCGACTGGCTGGACGAGCTCGAACGCATCGGGCCCTCCGAGGTCCTTCTGTCCGAGAACGAGCCGGAGGACGTGACCCGCGCCATCGGAAACCGTCTGCACGGGATAATGATCACCGCCCGGGAGGGATGGACCTTCGACCGCCATTTCGCCGAAGACCGTATCCGCGAGCATTTCAAGGTGGCGGGGCTCAAGGGTTTCGGCCTGGAGGACAGCCCCGCGGGCATCTCCGCCGCCGGGGCCGCGCTCGCCTACCTGCTGGAAACGCAGAAGGCGACCCTGGGTCACATCACCGCCATCGGCCGGTTCCGTCCGGAAACAACCATGTTCCTGGACGCACGGACCCTCAGGAACCTGGAGGTGACCTCGTCGCTCTCGGCCGAGGGTTCTTCGCGGGGAACACTCTTCAATGTCATCGACTATACGGTCACCCCCATGGGAGGACGGCTGCTCAAGGCCTGGATCACCGCGCCCCTGGTCGATCCCGAGGCCATCGCCCGCCGTCACGACGGTGTCGCGGAACTCGTGGACAGACGTCAGACCCTCGATGATCTCGCAGACATTCTTGAGAAGGTATACGATGTGGACCGCCTCGTGGGGCGTGTCTGCCTGGAGCGGGCCAATCCCCGCGACATGGCCGCCCTCGCCGCGTCCCTTCTCCACTCCTGGGAGTTCCGTGAGACGGCGGCATCCTGTGATGCCCCCATCCTGTCGGAATGCGCGGAACGGACGGGAGACCTGCGTGATATCGCCTCGCGCATTACCGAAGCCCTGGTGGACGAGCCTCCGGCCACGCTCACCGACGGAGGCATCTTCCGCGACGGGTTCAACGACGAACTGGACGAGCTCCGGGGGGTGTCGAAATCAGGACGCAAGTGGATCGCCGACCTCCAGGACAGGGAACGCCGCCGGACCGGAATCGGCAATCTCAAGATCAAGTACAACAACGTCTTCGGCTATTTCATCGAGGTGTCGAAGGCGAATCTCGACAAGGTGCCCGAGGACTATACACGCAAACAGACGCTGGTCAACGCCGAGAGGTTCATCACCCCCGACCTGAAGGAACAGGAGGCGAAGGTCCTCGGGGCGGCGGAGCGCATATCCGACCTGGAACGAGAGCTGTTTTCCTCCCTCAGACGCGAGGTCGCCGGCAGGGTGAAGGACATCCAGGACTTTTCCGCCGCAGCCGCTGCCGCCGATGTGCTCCAGTCATTCGCCCGTCTGGCCGTGGAACGCAGATACGTGCGCCCCACGGTTGACGACGGCCCGGTGATCGAGATCCGTGAGGGCCGCCACCCGGTGGTCGAGCATCTTCTTCCCGCGGCGAAATTCGTGGTCAACGACACCCTGGTGGACGGCGACCACGAGCAGATCCTCATCATCACCGGCCCCAACATGGCGGGAAAGTCCACCTATCTCAGGCAGGTGGGGCTCATCGTGCTTCTGGCGCAGGCGGGCGCATTCGTCCCGGCGGCATATGCCCGTATCGGCGCCGTGGACCGTATCTTCACACGCGTGGGCGCCTCGGACAACCTGGCTGGCGGAGAATCCACCTTCCTGGTGGAGATGAACGAAACGGCGAACATCATCAACAACTGCACGCCCTGGAGCCTGGTGCTTTTCGACGAGGTCGGCCGGGGGACGTCCACGTTCGACGGTCTGAGCATCGCCTGGGCCATCGTGGAATACCTTCACCAGGTCCGTAAATCCGCCGCCCGGACGCTTTTCGCCACCCACTTCCACGAGCTGACCGAGATCGAGGCCATGCTCGAACGGGTGCGTAACTACAACGTGGCCGTCAAGGAATGGAACGACGAGATCATCTTCCTCCGCAAGATCATGGAAGGCGGCTCGGACCAGAGCCTGGGCATCCAGGTGGCCCGCCTCGCGGGCCTGCCGCCGAAGGTCATCGACCGGGCGAAGGAGATCCTCGCCAATCTCGAGACCAACGAGTTCACGGTCAACAGCCAGCCGCGTCTGGCCGCCACCCGCACGCAGTCGCCGGCGCGCTCCGGGGAGAAGAGCGACATGTTCCAGCTCAGCCTCTTCGAGCTGCCCGAACACCCGGTGGTTGAGGAACTGCGCGAGATGGACATAGACAACATCACGCCGGTCAAGGCCCTGCTCCTCCTGGACCAGCTCAAGCGGAAAGCGGAGGAGCGTAATCCGGGAAGCCGGGGATGAGTTTCGGGGTATTAGTCCACCCATCCATCACTGCGCGCAGTTTTCCTCCGTTCAGTGAGAAGAAAACACCTCAAAGCCGCCCCCCATCTTCCGATTCGGACGAGTGGGCCGGAAAAACACGACGATGCTTGTAAACCGCGCCCGCATGGAAACATGACACTGCTGCGCCCCAAAAAGAAACGGACCTCATGTCGAAGATACAAGTACTGCCCGACATCGTCGCCAACAAGATCGCCGCCGGAGAGGTGGTCGAGCGTCCCGCATCGGTGGTGAAGGAACTCCTGGAGAACGCCATCGACGCCGGCGCCACCATGATCGACATCGCGGTGGAGAACGGCGGCAGACGGCTCATCAGGATGGCGGACAACGGCTCGGGCATGGGGCGGGAGGACGCGCTCCTCTCCATCGAACGCCACGCCACCTCGAAGATAGGCCGGATAGCCGACATCGACGCCATCGCCACGCTCGGCTTCCGGGGGGAAGCCCTGCCCTCCATCGTCTCGGTCTCGCGCGCGGTCATCGACACGAAACGCGGGGAGGACACACTCGGCACACGGCTGGTGATCGAGGGGGGCGTGCTGAAGGACGTGACAGACATCGGCCTCAACACGGGCACCGTAATCGAAATTCGGAGCCTTTTCTACAACGTGCCCGCCCGGCGTAAATTTCTCCGGAGCGAGCAGACCGAGCTCAAGCACATCAAGTCCCTGCTGTACGAGACGGCGGTGAGCCGGCCCGATGTGGACCTGACCCTCGTATCCAACGGCCGCGAACTGTTTACCTACCGCAGGGCCTCCGACCGCCGGGAGATGCTCAGGCAGATATTCGGCGAGAGCATGAGCGGCAAGCTGATCCCCCTCTCCTTCGAGGCGGAGGGCTTCGGGATCGAGTGTTACCTCGGGAAGGCGGACACCGCCCGGACAACCGGCATCCACCAGTACGTGGTGCTCAACGGCAGGCCCATCGTATCGCGCCCCATCGCCCGGGCGGTACGTGACGGGTACGGTCCGGGGCTGCCGAAGGGGATGTTTCCCGCCTTCGTGCTCTACCTGACCGCAGGGCCGGGCATGGTGGATGTGAACGTCCACCCCACCAAGCGCGAGGTGCGCATCCACCGTGAATACCCCCTCTGCCGGGCCATCCGGGAGAATACCGCCATGTCGCTGCAGACCATGGCCGCCGCACCCGGCCTCGAGGGCGGGCCCGGTAAATACACCGGCGGCGATGGGTACGGGAACGCCATCCAGTCGCGGCCGGTGACCGTCTATAACCCTCCACCGGAAAAATGGAGCCCCGAGATCGCCCGAAGCGGGGATGAAAATTCCACGGACACGGTCGGAAACGCCGGTGAACATACCGCTGACGGGTCCGCGCCCGACTCCCCAGAATCCGGGCAGACCACCCTGTCGCTGGACACGCCTCACAGCGCCGGCGCTGCGGCTGGCGCATTCCACGACATCGGCGCCGATGCCGGGCACGCCGGAGACAGGCCGCGGTTCTGGCAGCTCAAGGACCGCTACATCGTCACCACCACCACCGAAGGCGCGATCATCATCGACCAGCACGTGGCCCACGAGCGCATTCTCTACGAGGAAGTGCTCGAACATTTCAAGGGCAGACAGGCATCCGCCCAGCAGCTTCTGTTCCCGCTGGTGATCGATTTTCCGGCGGCGGATTTCGATGTTCTCGAGCCCATGATCCCCTTCCTGTCGCGGGTGGGATTCGGGATCAGGGAGTTCGGCGAGCGCTCGGTGATGGTGGACGCGGTTCCCTCCTGGCTCCGCGACACCGACACGGAATCCATCTTCGGTGAATACATCGACGAGATGCGCCTCCACGGCCGCATATCCTCCGGATACATGGAAAAGCTCGCGGCCGCCGTTGCCTGCCGTTCCGCCATCAAGGCCGGCCGTCCACTCCGTCAGGAGGAGATGCAGTTCCTGGCCGACAGGCTCTTCGCCACCACGGCGCCCTTCGTCTGCCCCCACGGCCGCCCCACGATCGTGAAGCTCACCCTCAGAGAACTCGACCGGAGGTTCGGACGATGAAGCCCCGGGTCCTGGTGATCGCCGGCCCCACAGCAGCCGGAAAGAAGCACCTGGCGCTTGCGGCGGCGGAGCGTTACGGCGGGGAGATCGTAAGCGCCGACTCCCGCAAGGTCTACCGTCTTCTCGACATCGGCACCGCAAAGCCCTCACCAGAGGACCGCGCCCGCGTCCCCCATCACTGCATCGACATCGTGGACCCCGACGAGCCATTCAGCGCGGGGGAATGGGTGCGCCGGGCCGGGGAAGCCGTACGCGGCATCCTCGAACGCGGCTCGCTCCCGATCATATCCGGCGGGACGGGGTTTTATATCGAGGCCTTCCGGGAAGGGCTCTCCGAAGGCATCCGCCCCGATCCGGCCGTCAGGAGAAGACTCGAACGCGAACTCGCCGAAACCTCACCCGCCGCCATGCACGCCCGTCTGGCCGTCCTCGATCCCGCCCGCGCCGGTGAACTGCACCCCAACGATACGGTCCGTGTGCTCAGGGCGATAGAAATATGCGGGTCCACGGGCCTGACATCGACGGAACTGCGTGAGCGCCCCCGCGTCACCGGCGGCGATTTCGACTATGTATCGCTGGGTATAACCATGCCGCGGCCGCTCCTCTACGAGCGCATAGACCGCCGGGCGGAAACCATGGCCGAACGGGGCGTGGCGGACGAACTCCGCGACATCCTCGACCGAGGCTATCCACGCTCGCTCGTCTCCCTCGACACCGTGGGCTACAAGGAATGGCTGCCATTCATCGACGGCGGTGCGTCATTCGACCATTGCCTGGAGGCGGTGAAGCGAAACACCCGGCGGTACGCCAAACGTCAGCTCACCTGGTTCCGGGGGCGCGGCTGCTGCCGTTGGGTGGACATGTCGGAAACGGGCGGCGCTGAACGGACGCTCGACGATATCGGAGCATGGCTCGCGGAGAAATGAGTTCTGAGCTTCGTCTTTCATACCTCATCGAGGCCATCTTCCTTCCCGAGGGGAGTGTGTGAGATACTGTGGAAGTTAAATCCCCCCCAAAACAGCCGGAGACCCTCGTACGATCCTCATCTGAAACTAAAGACGCCCTCCCCGAAAACCCATCGGATAATTCACATAAGCTATTATAATGTATGGTATTACATCCAATATAATAAGCAAAAAGATTCTTTGAACAATCGATAATACCGTAATTAACCGATGATGGCGACGAGGGAAGAATGACGATTGACCGTAAGCCGCTTGAACCATGATTAATGGGATTCAAGGATTGACAGGATTCTAATCGTGGTTCATCCTGTAATCCCGAAAATCCCGGTTCAGAAACTGAAAAACCTCGAAATATTAGTTTGTGCCGGAAAATGGGGGATTGCCAGGGAAACTAAATCCTTGACGATCTCCCGCCCATCGTCTATATTTCCAGTCACACAGAGCGGGAGTAGTTCAGTGGTGGAACGCAAGCTTCCCAAGCTTGATGCCGCGGGTTCGATCCCCGTCTCCCGCTCCATTTTCGGCACGGGGTTCCGATATGCGCACGGAACCCGCTTTTTTTTGGCCGCACACATCCATTTTCGACGGAACACCTTTTCACTTTTCAGGAACCGGAGCGCATTGTTTCTTGTATAACATATGAAACCGGCGTTATATTATAGTGTTTAAAGGAAGCACACAACCCGCAACCAGACCGGCGGCGAACCTTCATGCAGAATCCGAAACAACCGGCGGCAAAACAGCCGTCCTCCATCAAAAAGACGCTGTACGTGTTCCTCGTCTATCTTCTGGTGAGCGAACTCCTGATCATCGGCGCGGCAGCCTATGTGATCAGGGACGTGGCGGCCACCATCCCCGATTTCGACCAGATCGAACGCATCGTCGACGAGCAGCCTCTCAGCACGGTCATCTATTCCGCCGATGGAGTCAGGCTCAGGACCTTCCAGCAGGAAAAGCGGTTCTGGGTGAATTTTCGGGACATTCCCCAGAGCATGATCGACGCGGTCATGGCGGCCGAGGACCAGCGGTTCTACAAGCATTACGGCATCTCGTTGCCGGACATCTTCCGGGCCATGGTGGCGAACCTCAAGGCGACCGAGTTCGGGCCCTCCTCACGATTCCCGTACTTCATGCGCCTCAAGATCGAGCAGGGGGGATCGACGATCACCCAGCAGCTGGCGAAGAAACTGTATTTCGTGGACGACCGCCTGCTTGCCCGCAAGCTCCAGGACGTGGTGACCGCCATCCAGATCGAGCGCACCTACTCCAAGCAGGAAATCCTCGAGATGTACATGAACAAAATGGAGTTCGGAAACAACACCTTCGGCATTCAGGCAGCGGCCCAGCTCTATTTCGGCAAGAACGCCAGCGACCTGGACATTCCCGAGGCCGCGCTCCTGGCCGGCATGCTCCAGAACTCCGCCGTCTATAACCCCCGCTCCCAGCTGGAATCGAGGCGGAACGCCGCTCTCCGCCGCCGTAACCTGGTGCTATCCATGATGGCCCGCAGCGGCAAGATCCCCTGGTGGAAGGCCCGCGAGGAAATCGCCACGCCCATAGAACTTGCGGAATCGGGCGAATCCGACTGGGGCAGGGCACCCTATTTCGTGGATTATGTCCGGCGCGTACTGGAGGAGCAGTACGGACACGAGTTCGTCTACACATCGGGATCGGGCGTCCACACCACGCTTGACTACCGCCTGCAGCTCTATGCGGAAGACGCCCTCCGCAATCAGCTCAACATGATCCAGGAGAACGCCGGGGGGCGCATCCCCTATATCCGCCCCCCCGGCCTGACCAACAAGCAGGCATATCAGGACTCCCTGGACAAGACGGTGGTGCAGGGCGCGCTGGTCGCCATCGACGTGGCAACGGGTAGAATTATCGCCATGGTCGGCGGCAGGCAGTTCTCAAGCGAGAACCAGTTCAACCGCGCCACCATGGCGACACGCGGGGCCGGATCATCCTTCAAGCCTTTCGTGTACACGGCGGCCCTGGACAACGGCTGGCGATGCTGCGACACCATCTATGACGGCAACTACAGCGTCCGTCTCTATGACGGCACCTACTGGGAGCCGAGCAATTTCGAGGGCGACCACATGGGAGTGCTCTCGCTCAGGGACGGTTTCAAGCTCAGCCGTAACGTGGTCGCCGCCAAGCTGGTAAACGACCGGGACAACCGCGGCATCGGCCCGCAGCTCGTCAAGCAGTACGCCCGCAAGATGGGCATCACGTCATACATCCCCGTGGTCCCGAGCGTCGCGATCGGTACGGCGGAAGTGAAACTGATCGAGATGGTATCGGCCTATACGGTCTTCCCCAATCACGGCATCAAGACCTCCTATTTCGGCATCGAGCGTCTTGAAGACAAGAACGGCACCGTGATGTTCCAGCGCAACGAGGGCGACCGCGCGGAAGTGCTCAGGCCCGAGGTCGCATCACTCATGATCACCATGATGCGGAGCGTGGTCCGCGAGGGCACGGGGCGCATCATGGTCCCCGCAAGCGGCATGGGAGACTATCCCGCCGCCGGCAAGACGGGTACGGGCCAGGACTTCAAGGACGCCTGGTTCATCGGCTACACCCCCCATATCGCCTGCGGCGTGTGGGTGGGCTACGACTCCGAGGAGACCACCCTGCTCAAGCCCTACAATACCGGCGCCACGGCGGCCATTCCCATCTGGGGGGAGTTCATGAGGAACGCGTCCGAGGCCATCGGCCTCTCGAAGAGCGATTTCACCATGCAGGGTGACATCACCACCATACCCCTGTGCAGCGAATCCTATCTCCGGGCGACACCCTACTGCCCGAAATCGAACATCTACACGGAATTCTTCATCAGCGGCACGGAGATCGGCGAGTTCTGCGATGTCCACGGTCCGTCCCGCGACGACAACCAGCGGCTCAGGTCCCCGCGCCGCAACACCCGGCGGGTCCGCTGAAACGACCATAACGGAGACACCATGAACCATATTCCAGCCGGCGGACGGCCGCAGCCGATTGCACGGATCATGCTTTCCGGCATGCTGCTCATCATGGCCGCACTTCTCTTCGGGGCCTGTTCGGGAGAGGTCAAGACATATGACGAACTGATCGGGGAAGGAAAGGTCGTACCCCGCGCACGCAGGGAATACCGCGATTTCTTCAGATCGTTCGAGACCCTGACGGCCCTCGATCCGGGTGCGGCGCCGGCTGATGCCGACAGCGCCATGTTCCCGGAGGTTTTCGAGGCCACCGACCGGGTGGTGGAGGACATTCTCCCCTTTCCCGGCACGCTCGATTCCCGTATCGCACTCGACGCCCTCTCCCTGGGCGCTGCCGATCTGCTGGAATCCCCGGCCATCGACCGTCCCGATGTGGCGCGCTTCTGGCGCAACGGCCTTCTCGACCCCATTTTCACCAAGGGCCGGGAATACATCAAAACGGGTGTCACCAACAACTCCACCATCATCCAGCTGATACGGGCGCTCCGGCGGGGCATTGGCACACGCGCCACCGACGACATGCTTCTCGAGGCCATCACCATCGTGGGGCCCGCTCCCTCGGGACCCGTTCTGGAATACTGC
>CAYNWJ010000044.1:0-5128 GCA_964400815.1 uncultured bacterium | reverse complement strand
GCTGGTTTTCAAACGCGTACACGACCTGATCGTCTATTCCCGCAGCCTGCAGGAGATGGGTCCGCCCATCTGGATGATGACCGGCCCCTGGCTTGTGGGGGTGGTCATCGATGGATGGCCCGTCCAGTTCTATTGCCTCAATCCCCTCGTGGCAGGAAATGAATACTACCTGACCTTCCGGGACTACACCCAGGGACAGGTCTATGCCGCCCTCTACGACGATCCCGTTCCCGAACGCGGCGGCGGCATGGACGGCTGGCTCGGACGCGCTTCGGCGTGGATCGACACCATACGGTTCGGCGATCCCCTGGCGGAACGCGCCCTGACCTGCGACCTGCCCACCTGGGACTGCCATAACTTCTACAACGACTATCTCCTGCACACGACCGCCGATTCCACCACGAGCGAATACCGTATCATTTTCAAGCGGGAGCGCATCGAGGACGGGTCCTTTCAATACGCCGGCGTGGACAGCACCGAGATCGTCCTCACCGAGCGTGAAATCCTGTCACGGGCCGATACGGTGACGCCGTTGATCGCAAACCGTTTTCAGGGCGAATCCATGATCGGCGGACAGTATGTCGGGGCGCGGAGCGGAGAGGGCATGGCCTTCCTCATGCCCATGGGCAAGCATGACGACACCATCGTGCGGGAATTCCAGCGAAAGATGATGCCGGAGATAACGGTGAACGCGAAATAGCGGTGGATGCGTAATAAACCCTGTGTTTGAGAAGAATGGTGCCTCCTTCTGAAAAAAACCACGATCGCATCCCCCCGCCGTTGCAATGCGCCTCTTTTACGGGGAAGGCACGCCGAATCGGTCGACGGCAGCAGTAATACCCGGTCATTTCTGTCAGAGAGAATACGGTCCAAGACAGGAATGATTCACTACCTGTCACAACCATCGAACAGGCTCGAAACCATGACCACCCGCGTCTCCATCGCCACCGCCGCCACCCGCGAGGACACCGTACGCCGCGCCCTCGCCCCCGTGCGCGACGACATTCTGGCGAAGGTCCGCGGGCGGGTGATCATAAAGCCCAACTTCCTCTCCTCGGTGAACCCCCTGGCCTCCACACAACCGGGCGCGGTCCGGCCCGTGCTGGAATTGCTCCGCGAAGGCGGTGTGGACATGGCAAACGTCCATCTCGCCGAGGGCGGGTCGCGCTCGACCATGCAGGCGGTCGAGCATTTCGGCTACCGGCCGCTCCTCGAGGAATTCGGTGTTACCTGCGTGGACCTCAACCACGGGAGTTTCAGCCGTTCGCTGGACCTGGTGACCACGCGATGGGAAACCCACACGGCGGAATACGCCGATTTCGCGGCCGAGGCTGACACAGTCATCTCGGTGGCTGCGGCCAAGACCCACGACTCGGCGGTGGTGACCCTTTCCCTCAAGAACATGATGGGCTGCCTCAGGCGGGTGCACCGTCCCCGCATGCACGGCATCGCCATCGGATCGCTGACATCCCGGGCGGCCGAGTGGTTCTGGAACGCCATCGAGGGGCGTCCGCTGGTGATCAAAAGCTTTTCCGGGGCTGTTTTCACGGCGGCGAAATTCGCGCGGTCCCACGGTTTCCACAGCCGCGGCGCGCCTCCGGGGCTTCTCGGACAGGTGGCGGCGCTGGCGGAGAACCTCCGGCGGCTGGCAGGCGTGCTCATGCCGGACGTGGCGGTGATCGACGCGTTCGAGGCGATGGAGGGCGACGGTCCCGGGACGGCGGGTGTACCGGCCAGGATGAACTGCGCAGTCGCGGGGACCGATCCGATAGCCTGCGACACTGTCATGGCCCGTCTCATGGGCTTCGACACCGCTGACATCGGATACCTCACGCTCGCGGGTGAGTTCGGCCTCGGAACAACCGACCCGGAACACATCGAAATCATGGGTGATGATCCTGAAACGCTTCGCCGCCCGGTCCGTCCCCACACAAACTTCCCCGTGCAACGAAGATGGCGCGAAGCCTGGCGTCCCCCGACGGAAGGAGGCGGGGCATGAAGCGGCGCCATGATTGGTCTCGGCTTTTTCACCGTATCGTCACCGGCATGACGGCGGTGATGCTTCTCCTGTGCCGTCCGTCCGCCGGTTGGGGCACGGTGGGCCGCGAGCACTGGACGGCAGCCGATATGCTCCAAACAAGGCCGGCTTGGTCGGTCCTTGAATACGGGGCCTTCGGCACGGGGGCATACCCGTGGCGGCAGACCTCGCCCCATGGCCGTGTGCGGGTCCGGCTGGACGGGGTCCCCCTCAGGAGCCTGTCCCCTTTCGGCCCGGACCTGGAGAGCATTCCCCGGAATTTCATCGACGACCTGACTATTCGCGGACGCCGTGAGATACTCATGAACTCTCCACTGGCCGAAGGAAATGGACCGGCCACAAGAACAGCCTTCCACCTCGGCCAGCGCCAGCAGTACCGCTTTCAGGCCTCCATACGCAGACAGCTCGGCGACAGGGCGGGCATCGTTATCGGCGGCTCATCATCGGGCATGCGCGGCAGCGACACCATCATGGGAAGCGACGCCCGGCACTACATGCTCAATTACCACCGTATTCTCGCAGACAGCGCCCGCGCCGTCATCAACCTGGGCGGCTCACGCGACCGCGACGGCATCAGCGACCTTTCGGCGGGCTCATACATGGGCCATCGCGAGACCGACACGATCACCGCGGCGGCCGGCCTGGAGGGCATCCGGTTCGGCGACCGTTCATCTCTCTCGCTCCGTGGATACTATGCGCCCTGCAAATCCCGTATACGAAGATACGGATCGACCAGGAGCCTGGACGATGACGGCGCCGGCGGAACGGTCGTGCTCGAAACCATACGCGGTGACACACGGTACGCCGCACGGTTCAACTACGATGCCCGATTCTTCGATTCGCGCATCCACGACGAAACATGGACACGACACGAAACGGAAGCGGCGGGCACCTTCTCCTGGAAGCGGGGCTCAATCTCGGGGACCGTGGACGGCGGCCTGCGCATGTCGTCCGAATACGGCGCAGAACCTTTCATCTCGGGCATGACGACCATGCGGCTCTCGCAGTCGTTCTCACTGTTTCTGGACGCAGGCGCGGGCGGGGATTTTCCCGACACCGGTGATATCTACTATCCCGCCCTCGTCTTCGGGACCGGAACAGGCGTCGCCGACGATCTCGGCTCCTACCGCTTTATCGAGGGTGAAGGCGGGCTCAGGTGGGAAAGCGGGTTCGCATCGGCGGAGGTGGCGGGCATCGGCTCGGCGGGCGAAGGCATCGCATTCGCGCCTTCCATCCCGGCATCGGTTCCCCTGGAGGAGGGCGAACGCTATGGCGGCAGGCTCTCCCTCTCATCCAACAGGCCGGAACGCTACGACCTGCGCGGGATCCTCACCTGGCTCGCCGACACGCCGGACGACGACCGCCATCCCTGGCCCCATCCCTCGGTTGACGCCCGTCTTGCGGGTGACTATCTCATAAGCCTCGTGGGCGGAAGGCTGGACGCGACCATCTTCTGCGAGGGACGGTTTCTCCGCTGGCGAGACACGCAGGGCATGCAGCCCGCCGGGAATTTCGCGCTGGTGGACCTGGGTCTTTCCATCACCGTCGCCTCCCTGACCGCGTTCATCGAGGTGGAGAACATCACGGCGACGGAGCTTGTGTGGTTCGACGCCATGGACTGGATGGGCCGCAATTCGATCTGGGGCGTCCGCTGGAATTTTGCCGACTGACACATCGCACCCATGATACGGGAGCGGGAGATTCGATGGATTATTACACGAAAGTGAAACGGGAGCGGGCGGTGCTTGTCGGGGTCACCGATGGCGCGCACGACGAGCCCGGCGGCATGGACGATCGTCTCGAAGAACTGCGTCTGCTCGCCGACACCGCAGGCGCCCGGGTCGTCGGCATCCTCACCCAGTCGAACCACGATATCGCCACCACCTACTATATCGGCACGGGCAAGGCGAACGAGCTCAAAATTCTCGCCGCCGACCTCGAAGCCGACATGGTGATCTTCGACAACGACCTCTCCCCCGCCCAGCTTTCGAACCTGGAAACGCTCCTCGGCATCAAAGTGCTCGACCGTTCAGGACTCATTCTTGACATCTTCGCCCTCAGGGCGCGAACCCGTGAGGCGAAAACCCAGGTGGAGCTCGCACAGCTCAAATATCTCCTCCCAAGGCTCACCCGCCAGTGGACCCATCTATCACGCCAGCAGGGAGGTATCGGCACCCGCGGCCCCGGCGAGACCCAGCTCGAGGTGGACCGCCGCCGCATCCGTCAGCGCATCTCGCACCTCAACGATGTCCTGAAACGTATCGAACGGCGCCGGGAAACCTCCCGAAAAGGTCGTGAGAACCTGTTCCGCATCGCCCTCGTGGGCTATACCAACGCGGGAAAATCAACGCTCCTAAACACCCTGAGCGGTTCCGACGCCGCCGTGGAGAACAAGCTCTTCAAGACCCTCGACTCGGTGACACGGCTGGTGCGGTACGAGAACGCCCCGGATGTCCTTCTCTCGGACACCGTCGGGTTCATCCGCGATCTCCCCCACGATCTCGTGGCCTCATTCAAATCCACCCTCGACGAGGTGCGGGAGGCCGATTGCCTCCTCCATGTCATCGACATCACCAACCACGAATGGGAGGAACAAGCGGAGGTGGTGGACGGCGTGCTCGCCGAGCTCGGCGCCGCCGATACCATGCGCATACGGGTGTTCAATAAAATAGACGCCCTCGAGGACACCGGCGTCAGGGACGGTCTGGGGGCTCGTTTCGACCGGGCGCTGTTCGTTTCCGCCGACCGCGGGGACGGCATCGACGAACTCAAGAGCGCCATAACAGACGCCGCCATGAAGAACTGGGTCCGCATGACCCGGTCGTTCGGCCCCGAAGAAAGCCATCTCCTGAGCCGGGTCTACCGTCACGGCATCGTCACCGAGTCATCCGCCGACGGTGATTCGGTACGCCTGACCCTCGCCATCCCCCGCCGTCTCGCGGAAAAGATCGGTCTCATCGATCGCGCACATTCACCGAATATCGCTTGACAACGGCCGCGTCCATTAACTATATTTTGAACCCTGACAGACGGTTGGGCGATTAGCTCAGATGGTTAGAGTGCCTGCTTGACATGCAGGAGGTCACTGGT
>CAYNWJ010000043.1:4158-15734 GCA_964400815.1 uncultured bacterium | reverse complement strand
GGAAACGATATGTCTCAATGCGCTTGAAATAATCGGGTTTTTCAGGAAGCCCTAAATAGTGGTATAAACAGGGCAGAAAATTAAAAAATAAAGGACTCACGAATTAACGCAAGTCCTTTATTTACAATTGGTGGGCAATACAGGGTTCGAACCTGTGGCCTTCGGCTCCGGAGGCCGACGCTCTATCCAGCTGAGCTAATTGCCCGCATGAATCGTTCGCTCAGGCGCGCGGATGATCGCACCACACCGGTTCGGGTGTGAAGTCCGCGCGCACATAAGCGAAATATATTATTTCTTCTTCTTGTGCCTGTCTTTTCTCAGACGTTTTTTACGTTTGTGCGTCGCAATTTTGTGACGTTTTCTTTTCTTTCCGCAGGGCACAAAATTCTCCTTTCAAAAATATTGATCGGTCTTGCATTTGTGTTCAGACTATCTTTTTCAGTTCCCGTGAGGGTTTGAACACGGGCTGTTTCCGGGACGGAATCTGCACCTCCTCTCCCGTTCTCGGGTTACGCGCCTTTCGGGGGGCGCGCTCGACCACATGGAAGGTCCCGAAACCCCTGATCTCAAGCGGATCGTCTTTTTTCAGCGCAAATCTGACGGAATCCAGAAACCCCTCAACCACTTCCCGCACATCGCTTTTCGTCAAACCCGTCTGTGAGGAGATTCGCGCGACGACGTCTGCCTTGGTCATTTCAACTACTCCTTTCGGACCTCCCCGGTTCCATTTCACCTACACCACTCTATTGGTATTACTATAAGCAATACGCATGTTCATCGACCGGCGGTCATCCCGTGCCACCGGAATCACAAACTGTCATTCAGGGCGTCCAGAGATACGCTATTCCTGGAACCGACCGTTCGGCGGCACGTGCGGAGATACGCGCCATGCCGTCGATCAGCATGTCCCAGACATCCTCCCTGCGCTCCTCCCAGGTGGGCGGATATTCGCCCAGGCCCGCGATCTCTCCCGCCATGTCCACGGCGTCCTGGAAGGTGCCGAGCTCGTCGACGAACCCGAGTTCCTTCGCCATGCGCCCTGTAAACACACGTCCGTCAGCGTAACGCTTGACGAAATCCCTGTCCAGGTCCCGTCCCTCGGCGACCGCATCGACGAACTGGTCATAGCTGTCCATGATCACTTCGTCGATGAGTTCGGCCTCTTCCTCGGTCATCTCGCGTGAGATGGAGCCGGTGTCCTTGTACTTGCCGGACTTCCGCACATTGAACGTGATCCCGAGCTTGTCGAACAGATCGGCGAATTCGGCGAACCGGGCGATGACACCGATGCTCCCCGTAATGGTGCCGGGAGTGGCGACAATCGTGTCACACGCCGCGGCTATGTAGTACCCGCCGCTCGCGGCCACGCTGCCCATGGAAGCGATGACCGTCTTGCCCCTCTCACGGGCCTTGAGAATGGTCTCGTAAATCTCCTGCGTGGCGGAAATGCCGCCTCCGGGGGTGTTGAGACGTATGACGACCGCCGGCATGTGATCGTTCCGGATTATTTTTTCCAGACGCTCGACCGCACGGTTCGGGGACATGATTGCCCCCTCGATCTCAACGATGGCGATACGCTCTCCCGAGCCGGACAGATCACCCGCGCCTCCCGAAACCACGATGATCACGGACAGGAAGAACACGCAGGCGATGAACGCCATAAGCACCAGTCCGAGTATCATGTCGCGACGGTACATATTCGCACCCCAATGTCAAAGGCCCAGATTTATAATATATAAAGTATAGCCGGATATGTCAAATGATTTGCGCTACAACTATATGCCGAGCACATCCTTCAGCCGTTCGAGAAGGCCGTCGACCGGGACGGCACCGGATTCCCCCGTGTCACGGACGCGCAGTTCCACATTGCCCTCCTTGAGTGTCCTTCCCCCGATGACCACCACGACCGGGATGCCGAACAGGTCCGCGTCCTTGAACTTGACCCCCGCGCGCTCGTCGCGGTCGTCCATAAGAACGGGAACGCCAAGCTCCGAAAGCTCGTCATGGAACCGTTCGGCGGTCGCGCTGATGTCCTCGTCGGCGACGTTCAGCGGCAGAAGCTGGACCATGAACGGCGCGATCGAACGGGGCCACTTCATGGTCGAGCCGTCGAAGTTACGTTCGATGACACTTGCCATGATGCGTTCGACACCGATGCCATAGGACCCCATGATGACCGGACGGTTTTCGCCGTCCTCGTCCTGGAAGAGGGCGCCCAGGGTCTCGGAATATCGTGTCCCCAGCTTGAAGATGTGTCCCACCTCGATGGCGCGCGCCACATCGAGCGGAGCGCCGCAGGACACGCAGGGCTCGCCGCTTTCCACGCTCCTGAGCGGGACATACCGGCTCACCGTGATATCGCGCTCCATGTCCACGCCGGTCAGGTGGTACTCGTTCTCGTTGGCGCCGGACACCAGGTCGGTCGTGCCCTCGAGGGCCGGGTCGGCGAGCACATCCGCGCCCTCGATGCCCACGGGGCTCACAAAACCCACATCCGCTCCCGTGAGCCGTTTCACCTCCTCCGAATCCGCCGGGCGGCACTCGCCAAGGGCGGCTTCCAACTTGCCCTCGTCCACCTGGTGGTCGCCGCGGACGAGTATGAACGTGAATTCGGCGCCATCCGGTCCGTCAACGGCGTAGATGAGCGATTTTATCAGGCGGGACGGGTCCACCTTCAGGAAGGCCGACACATCCTCTATGGTCCTCTGGTCCGGTGTGTGGACCTTTTCGAGCCCGCAGCGCTCCCCGGATACTTGTTCAATACGGGACCCGGCCACCTCCTGATTGGCGGCGTATCCGCAGGCGGCGCAGTGGACGATCTGGTCGTCGCCGGCGTCGCTCACCACCATGAACTCCTCGCAGTCACGGCCGCCCATGGCCCCGGAAGATGCCTTCACCACGGCCACGTCCAGCCCCGCACGCTCGAATATCCTGAGATAGGCTTCGCGCTGAAGGCGATAGCTCTCGTCGAGCCCCTCGGGGGTGGCGTCGAAGGAATAGGCGTCCTTCATCAGGAACTGGCGCACCCTGAGCAGTCCCGAACGGGGGCGGACCTCGTCACGGAATTTCGTCTGGATCTGGTACCACATCTGGGGCATGTCGCGGTACGACCGGATGTCGTTGGCCGCGATCTCCGCGAACACTTCCTCGTGGGTCGGGGCCAGGCACATGTCGCGGCCCTTGCGGTCTGCAAAACGGAACATGTCGTCGCCGAATGTATCCCACCGGCCGCTTTTCACCCACAGATCACCCGGCGATAGGGCCGGAAGATAGAACTCCTGGCATCCGATGGCGTCCATTTCCCCGCGAACGATGTCCATGATGCGTCTGATGACGCGCCAGCCCATGGGAAGATAGGAATACACGCCCGCGGCCACCTGCCGTATCAGCCCCGCGCGGATCATCATCTGATGGCTGGGGATTTCCGCCTCCCTGGGCGCTTCCTTTCTGGTCGGAACGGAATACCGTGATATCTTCATGTGGTTCGACTCCGGTGGTTATGGTTCCCCGTTGACGGGGGAGGAGATTGATCCTTAGACCGTAATGTCGGTATGGACTGTTCAGTATACGGAAAAACGGGAGGAGAGGCAATGTGATTGTGGAAGACGCAATCCCCCGTTTTCCGGCAAACACATGTACTTCGGCGGTTTTCAATTGCTGAACCGGGATGTTCGGGATTACGGGATGAACCACGATTACAATCCTGCCAATCCTTGAATCCCGTTAATCATGGTTCAAACGGCGTACGGTCAATCATCAATCATCCGTCGGCGTCATCAGCGGGCGCCTGCGGTTACGACAATTATGTAAAGAATTATTCTTTCATGTATTATGGATATAACACCATGATATATTATAACTTATTTGTATTCCTCGGTGGGTTTTCGGGGGGTTGCCAGGATTGTGGATGGCCGGGCAGCCGCATTAATTTACCGTCACCGTTCAGGAGGGCGCCGTTCTCAGCAGATTTCGGAAGTTTCAGTACCTCTCCTCCAAAGGGGAGGTGGCCTCGCAAGAGGCCGGAGGGGTCTGCATTCCGGCAGACTCCGCCAAGAGATCACTCTCCGATAATATCAGAATTCATACCGTCCCGAGCACGACATATCCCATCTGGCGGCCTGAGCGTTTCCCGTCCCGCCTGTGGGAATAGAACAGGCCGGGTTCGCAGATGGTGCAGCGTGGGGAGGTTTCAATGTGAGTGTCGGCAAGACCCGCCGCACGGAGACGTGTTATCAGTTCGCCCTTCAGGTCGGCGAAGAGCGTTTCTCCGCGCCTTTCAACATGTTCCGGCGGGAGCAGGTCCGCCACATCGCAGCCGACCTCGTAGCAGCAGACCCCCGCCGCCGGTCCGATGGCCGCCCGCACGTCCCCCGCAGCGCAGCCGGACCGTTCCGCCATGACCGCCAGGGCCTTTTCGGCGATATTTCCTGTGAGGGAGCGCCAGCCGCAGTGAACCGCACCCGCCGCGTGACACCGCGGATCATACAGGAGCAGGGGAACACAGTCCGCTGTGCGCACTCCGATGAAAACACCCGGCACATCGGTCACGAGGGCGTCGGTGTCCGGGAAGGTTCCGCCTTCGCGCGCCACGCCCACGGCTGTTCCGTGCACCTGCCGCATGTCCGCCGCCCGCCGGGGATCGGCGCCGAGAAAGGTGAACAGTATGCGGTGGTTCTCCTCGACCGTGGAGGGGTCGTCACCGGTCCGTCGTCCCAGATTGAGGGACGCGTAGGGCTCCGTGGACACGCCGCCGGCGCGGGTTGTGAATCCTGCCTTCAGAGGAAAGCCCCGGAAGACGCCGGGAATGATGGGTGCGGGTTCGGCTTGATTCACGAGAGGACGGGACTCCTTTCCCCCGGTCAATGGCTTTAGGGGGGATGTTTCAATGTTTTTGTGCGCGTTTCTTCTTCGGGGCGCGCATGTCCTGGCGGGTGACACGATTCACTCCCTTGACCGTGCGGATCTCGTTCATCAGGTGCTCGAGATCGGAAAGGTCGCGAACGTCCACGTTGAAATCGTCCACGGCCATGGCGTCCCGGGTCTTGATGGTGGCCGAACGGATGTCGCAGCTCGACTTGGCGATGGCGGCGGTGATATCGTTCAGCAGGTTTTTCCGGTCACGGGCCTCCACCCTGATGCTCGCCACGAAGGACAGGGCCTCGCTCGGCTGCCACTCCACATCGATGGCCCGCTTGTTGTCATCGAGGTTTTTTATATTGCGGCAGTCGCTGCGGTGCACGATCACCCCCCGGCCACGGGTGATATAGCCGACGATGTCGTCACCGGGAAGGGGTTTGCAGCACTGGGCGAATTTGACGAGCATGTTCTCCATGCCCTGGATGGAAACCCCGACGCTCTTTTTCGGGGCGGCCGGCTTTTTGCCTTTCTTTCTGGTCTCGGACAGGCCGAAGAAATTGTTTACGCTGTGGAGGGAGACGGAGCCCTCCCCCAGCGCAGCCAGGAAATTGTCCCAGTTACGCTGATGATATTTGTCGAGCAGCTTCGCCTGTTCGTCCTCCGTAATTTTCCGGCCGAGCTGTTTTTCCATCTTGCCCGTCATCTCCAGCCCCTGCTCCCTGCTCTCGTCGAAATGCTGGCGTTTGATCCAGCGCCTGACCAGGCTGCGCGCCTTGGCGGTCTTGACGAAGTTCAGCCATCCGGGGCTCGGGTGACGATTGGAATTGGTGAGCACCTCCACCCATTCGCCGCTGTGGAGCTCGGTGTCGATGGGCGCCATGCGGCCGTTCACCTTCGTTCCGCTGCAATGATAGCCTATCTCCGAATGGAGGGCGAAGGCGAAGTCGAGGGCGGTGGCGCCGGCGGGAAGCTGGACCAGGTCGCCCCGTGGGGTGAACACGAAAATCTCGTCCTGGTAGAGGTCCATCTTGAGCTCGTGCATGAACTCCTTCGCCTCGGGTGTGCCGCTCTGCCAGTCCACGACCTTCCTGAGCCAGACCATGTAGGAATCGATCTCGTCGGGCTGGACCTTTCCCTCCTTGTACCGCCAGTGGGCCGCGATGCCCGTTTCGGCGGTGTCGTGCATCTCCTGGGTGCGAATCTGCACCTCGACCATGCGGCCGCCGGGTCCCACCACGGTGGTGTGGAGGGAGCGGTACATGTTGAACTTGGGCGTGGCGATGAAGTCCTTGATGCGCGCCACCACCGGCGTGAACATGGAATGGATGATCCCCAGGGTGTGGTAGCACTCGGAGACGGAGTCCACGATGATCCTGATGGCGAAAATGTCATAGATCTGGTCCAGATCCTTTCCGTCCCGCCGCATTTTTCGATGGATGCTGTACCAGTTCTTGAACCGGTGCTGGATGGAATGCTCGATCTCCTCCTCTTTCAGCCGCTTCCGCACCGATTTGATGAAATCGTCGAAATACCAGTCGGTGTCGCTCGTGAAGCGCCGCACCTTCTTTTTCAGATCGCGGTACTCGCGGGGGAAGAGCCAGCGGAAGGAAAGATCCTCGAGCTCGCGCTTTATGGTGTAGATGCCGAAACGGTGCGCGAGGGGCGCGAAGACCTCCAGCGTCTCGTGGGAGATCATGCGGCGTTTTTCCGCGGGGAGAAAGCGGAGGGTACGCATGTTGTGAAGACGGTCGGCGAACTTGACGATGAGGGTGCGGGCGTCCTTCGCCGTATAGAGGATCATCCTGCGGAAGTTCTCCGCCTGCTGTTCCTCGGGGCTCTTGAGATGGAGGGAGGAGATCTTCGTGAGTCCCACGATGATGTTCTCCACCTCTTCCCCGAACGCATCCTTCACCTGCCGGGGAGTGATGTCGGTGTCCTCGACCACATCGTGGAGGATGCCGCAGGCTATCATGACCGAGTCGAGATGCAGGTCCGCGAGAATGGCGGCGGTCTGGATGCCGTGATAGATGAAGGGCTTTCCCGATTTTCTCCGCTGGCCTGCATGGGCGACCGCCGCGAACCTGAGCGCGCGCTTGATCAGGTCACGGTCCACGTGGGTGTTGTACTTCTCGATATCGGCGAGGAGCTTGGAGAATTCGTCCATCACCTCGACCAGTTCGGCCGGCTCTATGGCGAATCCGTCACCCGTTGCGGGAGGATTCCCGTTATTGTCAGACATGGCAGCCGAAGCTCCTGTATGCATCGATGGTCCGTTCCGCGAAGGAGTCGAGGGAGAATCGCGACTCCGCGCGCCTGCGCCCCTCCATACCCCGGGCCCGTCCGTCCGGTCCGGCGAGACTCGTCATGGCCCGTGCAAGACCAGCGGCGTCCCCCGTCCCGACAATCGCGCCCGTGACATCGTCGGCGACAATCTCGGAGATGACATTCGTGCCGAACGCGGCGACCGGCTTCTGCATGGCCATGTATTCCATGGCGATGCGGCAGATCGTCTCGGAGGCCACCGAGGTGATCACGCCGGCGTCCACCGTCTCTATGAGATCGCGGGAATCCGGGTGCCTGCCGGTGAACACCGTTTTTTCGAGCACCCCGGCCTCCGCCGCCATCGCGCGCATGTCATCCTCCCCGAGCTGGGCGTTCCATCCGGCGACGAGAAAACGGACATCGTCACGGCCGGCAGCCGCCTTTTCCGCCGCCCGGAAAAAGAACCGGTGCCCCTTGTCGGGAGAGAACCGGGCCAGGATGCCGTACACGAACGCGTCATCCGGCAGGCCCAGCTTGGCCCGCATCCGGCCGCGCCGTCCCGGGACTGAGGCATAGTGGTCGGTATCGATGCCGCCGTTGATGACCGGGATCCCGCCGCCGTCCATCCCGAACCGGCCCGTATAATATCCCCGGACGGTCCCGCACGAGGCGATGACCCCCGATGTCAACCCCATCAGCAGCCGGGCCGCCGGGTGCGCCTTCGGAGGAATCTGGTTGCCCGAGGTCCTGACCACGGGAATGCCCGTTCCGCGCAGGGCAAGCACCCACAGAAGGTGACTCCCGCCGTCGTGGACGTTCACCAGGCGCACCCGGTTGTCACGGGCGAATCTCCGGCAGAAGGCCAGCCGCCTGACGAATGACCCCGCTCCGCCACCGGAGAGACCCACTGTCTCGAGCCCCAGGCCGTGAGCCTTTTCGATGGCCGGGGAGCCTTCGCCGCCGATCACCACCGGCCGCATGCCGGCGCGTCCGAGGGCGTCGGCAAGAGTTACGGCATACCAGGCGCAGGCGTTGTACCAGCGGATCGATACGGCCTGCACGATGCATGCGGAATCATCTGAGGACCGGGGTCTTTCTTGACATTCGGCCGATTTCACGCGATATTACCGGTGATCATTAAGTTAACCACGCTTTCCCCGAGGAGTTTCCATGGAAGACAGAACGATTCCGCGCCAGACGGTCCAGGCCACCTTTTCCCTCTCCGACGGCCGGAGCGTGTCGGGCGAGATCCAGATCGATCTCGATCTGCGGCTTTCAGACTTCGTGAAGAAGGACGAGCGTTTCATCATCGTCAGGGACAAGGACGGTTCGGTCCGGCTCATCAACAAGGATCATATCGTCGATATCCGGCACAGGGAAGAAGAGGGCTGATTCCGCCGCGCCTCCGCCGAAGAGTGTCCGAATGCCTCCTGTCCGTCGGATCCCGCATCAACCAGTGATGCCCATCATGGTCCTGGTCAGCAGGGGATCGAACACATAGCCCGCCGCCTCCACCGCCTCGCGGGCGCCTTCCTCACGGTCGATGACACAGACGATCTTGAGCACGTCCAGCCCCAGCTCGCGGAGGCTCTCGGCCGCGTTCACCGCCTGGGTCCCCGTGGTCAGCACATCCTCTATCAGAAGCACCTTCTGCCCCTTCTCATATACACCCTCGACGACCTTCTTCGTTCCGTAATCCTTCGCCTTCTTGCGCACCATGAGAAAAGGCAGCCCCGTTTTGAGCCCCACTGCGGTGACCAGCGGGATGGCGCCCAGTTCGGGCCCCGCGAGGATCTCTGTTTCCGGCGGCACCTTCTCCCTGAGACCGTCCGCAACAGCGTCGAGAATATCCGGCCGTGTCTCGATACGGTATTTGTCAAGGTAGTAGGTGCTCCGCCTGCCGCTCGACAGGATGAAATCGCCGGTGAGCAGCGCCGCGTCCTTCACCCGTGCGGCAAGGTCCTGAATGTCCATGTCGTCTTTCCTTTCGGTTCCGGCCCTGGCCGGTGGAAAATGGTGTCCGATCAATTTTCTTTCCGGTTATCCATAAAAGTCAGCACCATATACATTGATCTGGACTGGGCTTGTAACTCTGCATTTCACACGAAAACCCTGATTTTTCCGCCCCCTTTCCCGATATCCCCTCTCCCCCGGAAGGGAGAGAGAGCCTGACCCGTGGTGCTTTTCCTTCTCCCGTTTCGGGGGAAGGTGGCGCGAAGCGACGGAAGGGGGCTTTGCAGAGAAAACGGTTGAATCATGTGTTGCTTACTGAACTGGATACCAAGGTTTTTCTCGTGTTACGGGGGCGAATCTCATCCCTCTCCCCGCGCGAAGGCGAGTGTATACTCCACCGCCGCGGCGATCTGCTCCGTGGTGACATCGTCGTGGATGCGCACCGCCCCGATTCGGTCGGCGAGAATGAACCTGATCCTCCCGTCGGTGACCTTCTTGTCGCGGTGCATGGCCTCCATAACGTCCCCGACAGCGATGCCGTCCACGGTGTCGGGGACTCCCGCCCGGCGCAGCAGCGCGTTCTGGCGTGCGAAATCTTCAGCGTCAAGCAGGCCGCGATCCACAGCGATCCTCCCCGCGGCCGCCATGCCGAGGATCACCGCTTCCCCGTGGGTGAAGCGGCCGTAGCCCGTAACCGCCTCCAGCGCGTGCCCCACCGTGTGACCGTAATTCAATATCGCCCGCACGCCGCTCTCCCGCTCGTCCTCCGACACCACCGCGGCCTTGATGCGGCAGTTCCAGGCGATGAACCGCTCCATGATCTCGTCCTGCGCCCTGACGGTCATAATCTCGTCGATGTTCTCCTCGATAAAGGCGAAGAATGTCGCGTCGCGGATGACGGCGTGTTTGATGGCCTCACCCATGCCGCTGATGACCTCCCGGTGTTCGAGCGTGGCGAGCACGCGGGTGTCGATCCACACACCTTTCGGCTGCTGGAAACAGCCGATGAGGTTCTTGCCGAGGGGATGGTTGACCGCCACCTTGCCGCCGATGGAGGAGTCCACCTGTGCCACGATGGTGGTGGGGACCTGCACGAACGGAACGCCGCGCAGGAGGGTGGCCGCAGCGAACCCCGCGGTGTCGCCGATCACCCCGCCGCCCAGCGGCACGATCACGCTCTTCCGCTCGAAGCGTTCCCCTATCAGGCGGGTGAGGATGCCCTCCCATGTGGCCACGGTCTTGTGCTCCTCGCCGTCGGGCACCACGATTTCCGTGACGGCGTATCCCTCGTCCGCAAGGGAGCGGGCGACGGTGTCCAGATAGAGGCCGGCCACGGTCCCGGTGGTGACCACTGCCGCCTTGCCGGACCGTCCGCCGGCGCACTGACGGACGAAGCCGCCCACGCGGGGAAGGCTTCCGCCCTCGATCACGATGTCATAGGATCGGTCGCCGAAAGCGACGGGAACATTCTGCATGGTGTGCAATCAACCTTTCGGGTGGAGTGGGTGGTTGGGAATTACAGCTTCTTGTCGAGAACGTCTCTCATCCGCTTGAACGACGGAAGATGTTTCCCCAGCACGGCCGGATTCAGCACGCCAAGGACCTCGAAGGACCGTTTGCCTTTCCTGTAGGCGTTCGGGCACTTCCGTGTGGCGTGTTCGAGATTGTCCTGGATGTCATGACGGGACCGTTGCTCCAGGTTTGCCGGCGGGGGCAGGACCGAAACCTGCAAACAGCTTCCATAATGACGCTCGAGCGTGTTACGGTCGGTCACGATCCATGTTTCCATGCAGGTGGTCATGAACAGCACCTGATCGTCCGCGGCGTCATCCGGTTTTTTCCAGCCGTCGCGTTTTTCCAGATGGTCCCAGGTTTTATCGATATCGGCGACCGGGTCTTCGCTGTCGATGAGCATGGCGATGTAACCGGCATGATTCTTTTCACGGGCTGTTCTGAAATCACTGTATGCATCATCGCGGGTTCCGGAGGCGACGAGCCGTGGCATGTTCCCCCTGAAACCGCATGATTCGAGAAGTTTCCTGAATCCTTTCCTGCATGCAACACGGAGGTCTTTCGAATCGCCGCCGCCCTCGATATAGATAATCGATTTCACCAGCGCGTTCCTCCGATCTCGCCCTTGAGCCACAATTCGCCGAGGCGGTATTTTTCGAGCCATTCTCCGATTTCACCGGCATCCAGGCGGCGCATCCGGGTTTGATTGTCCTCCTTTTCGCAGACGACGACCGACTCCGGGGTTTCGGACAGCGCGCTGACGAGAATATCGGAATGGGTCGTCACGATCAACTGGCAGCGTTCGGACGCCCTGACCATCAGGCGGGCCAGATCGGGCAGCACATCGGGATGGAGCCCCAGTTCCGGCTCTTCGATACAGACCAGCGGCGGCGGCTCGGGATGGCAGAGGATCGCGAGCAGGCAGAGATAACGCAGGGTGCCGTCGGACAGGCGGGTGGCGGGTATGCTGAAACGGTTTTCCACGAGATGAA
>CAYNWJ010000043.1:0-4148 GCA_964400815.1 uncultured bacterium | reverse complement strand
GAAGATCGCCCAAAGCCGAGATGATCTCATGTTTGACATTACGGCGCAACGAGTTCAACACGAGAGCGAGGTTCTCGCATGTTTCCGACAGATACATGGTGGGCAAATCCGCTTTCTGCGGCTGACGGGGAGAGGTATAACGGCCGAACGACCATTCACGATACAGACGGACCCTGCCATACATATCCGTCAAATACGCCAGTGACGGATACCGCTCGGGGTCTTTGACCTGCGATAATATCGACTCTTCGGGCGATATGGTATCTCTCGGAAGCACCCTTTCTTCCACAGCATATTCCGAAGACGGATCATTGTCACGGTGTGGTCTTTCCGTTAATCTGATATGTCCCCGTTCATTCCGATAGAAAATGAAAGGGGCGTCCTTTCCCTCATATGCGTCCCTGTTCTCTATCCGTTCCGCAGTAATTTCGAACCGTTTGCCGTGTTCCGTGAATGAAACAACATGACGCAACGGCATTTTCGAATCGTCAGGACAGCGTACTACCACTTCAAGGGTGGCGGTTGGTTTATCTTCTCCCTTCCACAGCCAGTCAAGCACCCCTCCCGCTTCCTTCACCGGCGCCGAAAGGTCCTTCGGGCTCGCCCGCAGGAGACTCACGGCTTCAAGCAGGTTCGATTTCCCCGAACCGTTGGGGCCGATCAGGACATTGAGCGGCCGAAGGGAAATGGGAGCGCTGTCCGGCCCGAACGACAGGATGTTTTTCAGGTTGAGTTCCTGTAAAAATGGCTGGTTCATGGGCCGACTCCCCGTTTATAGAAGTGCTTTGCATTGTGCCGCATATCTATCCCCGCCGTTTTTCGAGCGCATCCTTCAGGGTTTCGAGCATGATGTCCACCGGGGGCTCACGGCGGGTCCAGAGGGAGAGGGCGCGCGCTCCCTGATAGGCGAGCATGGCCAGGCCCCCGACGGTATTCGCACCCGCGTCGGACGCTTCACGGAGCAGGCGGGTCTCGAAGGGGTTGTAGATGATGTCGCAGACCGTCTGGCCCCGGTGGAACACGGTGGTGTCCGGGACCGGCGAGGCGTCGGTGTGCGGGTGCATGCCCACGGACGTGGTGTTGATGATGAGGCCCGCTGCGCCCATGCGTCCGGCGGTGTCTTCCGTTCCGGGCGGAAGCGGGACGATGGCGGCTCCGGTCATGCTCTCCATGTCGGAGGCGAGCGTGCGCGCCCGGTCCACGGTGCGGTTGACGATGAATATCTCACGGACCCCGGACCTCTGCGCGCATGCATGGACCACCGCCCGCGCCGCTCCACCGGCGCCGAGAATGCAGACGCTCTCGGGAAACTTTTTCAGCCCGCCGGCCGTCTCCAGACACATGAGGATGCCATACACGTCCGTGTTCTCGCCCGCGAGCTCCCCGTTGTGGTTGATGATCGTGTTGACCGCGCCCACCGCCTTCGCGGCGTCGGTCACCAGGTCCAGATGCTCCATGACCGCCGACTTGTGGGGCACGGTGACATTGAGTCCGCGAATACCGAAGGCCCGCATGCCCATGACAGCCCGCCTGAGATCTCCCGGCTCCACGTGGAACGGCAGATAGACCGCGTCGAGGCCCATCGCCGCCAGCGCCCGGTTGTGCATGAGCGGGGACAGGGTGTGTTCTATGGGGTCGCCGATCACGCCATAGACGGCCGTGGACCCGCCGATTTGAAGATGTTCAGCCTGCATGGCGCGCTCGCCTCATCCCAGGGGGCAGTAGCCCTTCATTTCCTTGCACAGTTCCTCCATGATGCCGGCGGCGTCTTTCCATGAGCATCTCTGGACATGCTTTATCACCGCCACCAGCAGGAACATGACAGCTCCGAAGAGGAGCACGAGCCTGACAATCGCCTTCATATGACCTCCGTGTGAAATGCCATCCCGTGCCGTCAGTCCCGAGCGGCGCGGGATCGAGTGAATCATGATGGTTCGGGACCGGGTGAAACGCGCCCGGCCCGCTATCGTTTTTCCAGACTGTCGATCATGGCGAGAAAATGTTTGATCGGATGTTCCTCGGGATCGACGCCGAACACCGTGGTCTCGCCTCCCGCGTTCATTCCGGCGAGGGCCAGTGCGAGCGCCGCGCCGGCATGACCGTCGGAGTCCACCAGGTCCCCGCGAAGCTCGCGGCCCCCGCGCACAACGAAACCGTCCGCATAATCCCCCACATGCGCGCCCATCATCTCGAGACCCCGGCTCAGGGCGGCGAACGCATACCGTCCCACACCCGGCTCGTCGGTGCAGTCGCTCAGGACGGTCTCCCCGGAGACATAGGCTGAAAAGGCGCCGAGCACCAGGAGTTCGTTACGGCAGGTCCGGGCCTGGTCCGCGGTGACATGCACGTTGACAGGCTCGCTCCAGCCCACGGTGACATCGGCGGATTCGAACGGTCCCGGACCGCGGCGCGGGGAAACGTCGATGTCCGCCTTCATCCGCCTGAGTATTTCGAACACGCCCCGGCGGCCCTGCTCCCAGAGGACGTTTTCCACGGTAGTCTTCGATTTCGGGATGAGTGCCGCCGCGCAGACGACAGCCGCAGCGATGGCCGTGTCTCCCGGTATGACGATTTCGGAGGCGCGCTCACCCGATGGCGTGAATGTCCTTATCGCGGGCGGCGTCTCGCCGAGCGAACGGGACAGCCTGCGCGCCAGTTCCGCTTCTCTCCCCGCGTCCTCCACGGAGCCGTCCGCAGCCGCCATGCCGAACGCCGAAACCGTCTTCAGGACGTGGGTAGCCGCCTGTGCGGGATATGATACGGAAACCGCTTTCTCCGCCGCCATCGCCCCGGCGCAGACAACCTCGAGCTCCCACGCGGACCGTACGGTGACGATGGAGGGCGGGTGGAAATCAGCGGCCGGGAACGTGGCCGCGCCGTCATCATCCATCTCCATGGTCGAGCCCTTGCCCAGCGTTTCGAGCAGGCGCGCGAGGCGTTGGAGGATCATGCCGCGCCGCGGGCCCGACGGGCCGACCACGGCGTTCTTTCCCGAGAACACGAGCCCGGCGACAAGTATATGAAGCGCGTCATCCGGGACGCTGTCATCGAGAGCGCCGGTCATGCCCGCGGGACCGCCCGTCAGTTTCCATCCGTCATCACCCCGCTCAACGCCTCCGCCGGACGCGCCGTACAGGGAGAGCAGGCGTTCCGCCGCAGGCGACGGCGCGGGATTGACGATGCGCAGGCCACGCCCGCCGGCTGCGAAGGAAAAGGCGACCGCACCGAGGGTCAGGGCCTCGTCGCCGGGCGGGCGGACCCTGCCCTTCAGGGGACCGCGGCCCGTAACCTCGAAACGCACGCTACCTCCTCATGCGGGCGGTATATCCCGTCCGGCCCAGGATCCCGATTGCGCCTTCCGCCTCGTCCTCCCGGTCGAAGGCGAGACGAAGGGTGCCGCCCTCGCCCTCGCGGACCTTGAGGACCTCGATATCCTTGATGTTGATGTCCTTTCCGGAGAGTTCTCCGGCGATCTCGGCGATGACACCGGGTTTGTCCTCGACGACCACCAGGACCTCGTAGAGCGGCTTCATGAAGCCCTTCGTGTCGCGGGGAATGGTCGCGCGGGTGATGTTGGCCACCTCGAAATCGCCCCCGAGTTCCTCGCCGCCGATACGGTCCCTGATCGCGCCGAGCCTTTCGAGGAAACGGTCGACGGCGTCCCTTACAGCGTCGGTGTGGGTGCGGTAGATGTCGTCCCACATGGAAAAGGGGCTCGACGCGATCCTCGTCATGTCCCTGAAACCGCCCGCGGCCAGACGCAGGCAGGGGGCGTCTTCCGAGTTCTCGGCGCCCGCCATTTCGACGAGCGCAACCGCGATGAGCTGGGGAAGGTGGCTGACCAGCGCGGCAACACGGTCGTGCACCGCCGCGTCCATCACGACCACCGTGGCGCCGATGCCCTCGAGGAAAGTGTTGAAGGCATCCACCACACCGTCATCCGCGCCCGCCCCCGGGCACAGGACATAGATGGCGTTCTGGAAGAGGAAGGGATCGGCCGCGGACACGCCGTCCTCCTCCGCGACCTTCAGGAGGATCCGCACGCGGAAAGGCAGGTCGGCGATAGCGCTGTCCTCCGGCAACGAGATGTCTACGTGACCGGTTGCCCGCAGGCCGTCCCCGTCAACTTCGATCCTCGGACCGTATGG
>CAYNWJ010000042.1:8706-15748 GCA_964400815.1 uncultured bacterium | reverse complement strand
CGGCGGAAGGCATCCGGCCCAGCAGAGCCGAAACCTCGGAACCCGCCTGGGTGAATCGGAAGATGTTGTCGATGAACAACAGCACGTCCTTGCCCTCGCCGTCGCGGAAATATTCGGCGAGGGTGAGAGCGGTCAGTCCGACCCGCTGGCGTGCACCCGGCGGCTCGTTCATCTGACCGAACACGAGGGCGGTCGAATCGATGACGCCGGACTCGTTGAAGTCCAGCCAGAGGTCGTTGCCTTCGCGGGTCCGTTCGCCCACGCCGCCGAAGACCGAGATGCCCGAGTGCTGTTTGGCGATGTTGTTGATGAGCTCCATGATGAGCACGGTCTTGCCCACGCCCGCGCCGCCGAAAAGACCGATCTTTCCGCCGCGTGGATAGGGTTCGAGCAGGTCGATGACCTTGATGCCCGTTTCGAGCATGGTGGTCTCGATATCCTGGTCGGTGTACGAGGGGACGGGACGGTGGATGGGGAACTTCGTCTTGGCCTCTACGGCACCTTTTCCGTCGATGGGGTCGCCGATAACGTTGAGCATCCTGCCGAGCGTTTCCGGTCCCACCGGCACGTTGATGGGTTCTTTGGTGTTGACCACCTTCATGCCCCGCACGAGACCGTCGGTTGAGTCCATTGCCACGCACCTGACCACGTTCTCACCGAGATGAAGCGCGGTCTCGATGACCAGCTTCGAGTTGTCCTCGCGTTCGATGGTGCAGGCGTCGAGGATGTTCGGCACCGAATCCGGGGGGAATTCGGCATCGATGACCGGCCCGATGATCTGTACAATTTTCCCCTCGCTCATTGACTCACTCCTTTATGGTGAACAGTCGGAATTATTTCCCCGGACACTCACATTTCAAGAAATAACAAGTTACTGAAACGGGGAGGAAAAGTCAAGTTTGATTTCGAGCCCGAAAACCGCTGTTTCATGCTGATTTTCAGATGCCGCCGCACATCATATCAATCCGGCTCGAACGGCAGATTTTTCTTGTTTCCGCGCGCCCGATTCGATAAGCTGTAAAAGGTGCGGATCGATTCGAACACAGTTCGGGCCGCCCGGACATTTATTGCTGTGATGCGATGTCATTCAAATTGAATCGAACGAAAGGACACGTCGATGCGACATGGACGATATACCGACAGGCGCGGGATGCTGAAAGCCGGGACCGCGATGGCCGCTCTGACCGCCATGCCCGGCGGTGTGACCGCGGCGCCGAAACGGCCCGGCGAGGTGCGAGTTCTCTTTCTCGTGGGGGACTACTGGCACAACCCGATCACCCAGGCAAAGAACTGGCAGGATGTGCTCCGTCACACCGGCTGGCGCCTCATGTTCGCCCAGGCGACGGAGTTCGTGACTCCCGCCGTGCTTGCACAGACCGATCTTTTCATCGCGGCGCGGTACGCCAAGGCGAACAACCTGGGCTGGTCGTCCGGAGAGATCGTGGAGGACAGAAGTGACGAGGAGCTTTTCCTCTCGGAGGAGCGCGAGACCGCCATCATCGAAAACGTCCGCCGGGGCATGGGATTTCTTGCGATGCACTGTTCGGTATGGAACGGTGAAAGCCCCCGGTTCATGGAGCTTCTCGGGGTCGAGACGCCCCACATGCACACGAAGGTCCAGCCCGCCTTTCTCCACAAGCTCAACCCGACCCATCCCATCACCAGGGGGGTCGTGGATTCCCGGCTCGGCGAGGACGAGATATTCAGCGCGGACCTGGTCCCCGGCCGTTCGGAGATTCTCTTCAATCTCAGGGGCGAGGAACAGCCCATAGACACCGCCGGCGGCTGGTGCCACGATTACGGCAATGGACGGGTGGCGGTCCTGCTCCCGGGCCACACACCGCATCCCTTCCATCAGAAGTCGTTCAAGGAGCTCATGTGGCGCGCGGCGCACTGGGCCATGAAGCGCGATATTCCCGACCATGCCTTCGAGAACGGCAGACCGCCGGAACGAAGCGTGTATTGACAATAGCCAACAGCACGTACATCAGACACCATCAGGGAGGATACCCATGGAACGAATGAAAACCACGCGGCGCGGCGTGCTCACCGGCGGAATCGCCGCCGCGGCCGGCTCGGCGATGTTCACGCCACAGACCGCCGGGGCCGCCATCAGACCGAAGGCCCCGGGCGAGACCAAGGTCGTCTATCTCGGCGGCGACCAGCTGCACAACGGTCTCGGTCAGAGCCAGTCCCTCAGGGGAGTGTTCAAACCGGCGGGCTGGCGGTTCATGTGGCTGACAGACGCCCGTTATCTGACACCGGAGTTCATCAGCGACGCCGATCTTCTGATCATCACACGGTGGGGAGGGCCCATCCAGGGATGGAGCCCCGACCCGATCCAGGAGGAGGTCCCCCAGAACGACGGATACATGTCCGACGAGCTCGAGGACGCCATCGTGGACAACGTCACCAATCGCGGCATGGGTTTCATGTCCCTGCACTGCACCTGCTGGACACCCGAGCGTCAGAAATTCAACGACATGATGGGGATCAAGGGCATCATGCACGGTCCCGTGCAGAATGTCTTCCTGCACAATTTCGACCAGTCGCATCCCATCACGCGGGGTATCGATGATTTCATCATGCCGCTGGACGAGAATTTCGGCGTGGAGCTCACCAGTCCGAAGGCGGTCAAGCTCTTCGAGAGCACCGGCGCCCGGGACAAGCGTCACGACATCGCCGGCTGGTGCAACGAAAGCGGCAAAGGCCGTGTGGTGGGCCTCGTGGCGGGACACACATACACGTCCTGGCGTCACGCCACCTATCAGAAACTCTACTGGCGGGGCGCGCACTGGGCCATGAAACGGGATATCCCCTCCGGGGGATGACCCGGGAACAACGCCCATTGCATGCCTCGATGCGAGGAACATATGACACGAACGATATGCCTGGTTCTGGCCGTGGCGTCGTGCGCCGTCATGGTGGCGGCGGGCTGCGGCGGAACGCGGACGGCTGCTCCGGATGTGGAGGAGATCGGCGGCGTCAAGATGACGACCATCCCCCGGGGAACCTTCCTGATGGGGTATGATTACCGTGTGGACGCTCCCGGTGGAGAACGTGTGAACCGCTATTATTCCGACGAGCAGCCAGTGCACGAGGTGACCGTGAGCGCATTCCGTATCGGGGTGACCGAGATTACGCAGGAACTGTTCGAGCGTATCATGGGACACAATCCATCCGCGGTTACGGGACCCGATCTGCCTGTCACCGACGTGGGCGCCAACGAGGCCCTCGAATTCTGCAACCGCCTGAGCGAGGCGGCGGGCCTCGAACCCTGTTATGATGCCTCGACCGGCCGGTGCGACCTGTCGAAGAACGGTTTCCGCCTGCCCACCGAGGCCGAGTGGGAGTATGCCTGCCGTGCGGGGACCACGACCCATTTCAACACCGGCGACACCGAGGAGGACCTGGCCCGCGCCGGATGGTACCTGGCGAACAGCGGCGGCGCTCCGCATTCCGTGGGCCTGAAGGAGCCGAACGCATGGGGCCTTTTTGACATGCACGGCAATGTCTGGGAGATGTGCTATGATGCGGCTGACGAATACGAAGGCCGCTATCGACCCGGCCACGTCACCGATCCCGTAAACGAGGGCACTTTCAACTATCGCGTGAATCGGGGCGGGAGCTGGTTCGGCGAGCCCTCCGAGTGCCGTTCCGCCGTGCGGGGGAAATTCTGGACCGGCGGCGGCAGCAACCACCTTGGATTCAGGGTTGCGATGAGCGGAGGGTAGGTGACCCGACACGATATACAAAAAACCCGTTGCCGGCATACCGGTGGCGGGTTTTTTTTACGGTCAGGCCTGTCGAAACTCTGTTATTTCCTGCCGTATCGGCCGTGCCCCGGCATGTTTGATTCGAATAACCCGGCGCATGCGGCCCTCGGTTGAAATATGATGGATACGTGCATGAAAGTCAGGGTCAGGGCATGGAAAGCCTTGATTTCAGGCGGGATTTCTGCCTATCTTACTTCCGCGACGGCATGAAACGAACGGGCCGGTCCGTGCCCGATCCCGTCGACGGGAGGATCCATGTATCGTGAGAAGAAGATTTGCGTGGTTGTCCCCGCCCATAACGAGGAACTCCTTATCATTTCGACGATACAGGGGATCCCGGACTTCGTGGACAGCATCGTGGTCGTGGACGACGCCAGCGGGGACGCCACCGCCGGGCGCGTTGCCGAATACGAAAAAAAAGACGGGCGTGTCCAGCTCATACGGCATACAGTCAACCGCGGGGTGGGAGCCGCCATCGCCACCGGCTATATCTGGTGCCGGGACAACGACATCGATATCGCGGTCGTCATGGCGGGCGACAATCAGATGGACCCCGCCGATCTGCCGCACCTTTTGAACCCGATCGTGGAGGACCGGGCGGATTATACCAAGGGCAATCGTCTGGTCACCGGCGAGGCATGGCGCAAGATCCCCCATGTCCGTTACCTTGGAAATTCGGTGCTGACATTTCTTACCAAGATCGCCAGCGGATATTGGCATGTCACCGATTCGCAGTCCGGCTACACCGCGCTCAACCGGCGCGCCCTCGATCTCATCCCCCTCGAGGACATCTATCCCCGTTTCGGCATGCCCAACGATCTTCTCGTAACACTCAACATCTTCGATATGCGGGTCATGGACATCCCGGTGAATCCCATTTACGACATCGGCGAAAAGAGCGGTATCAAAATCCACCGTGTCATGTTTTCCATTCCCTTTCTTCTGATGAAGGCGTTCATCCGCCGCATGGTACAGAAATACATCATCAGGGATTTTCATCCCCTGATCTTCTTCTATCTCTTCGCGTTTGTTCTCGTATTGATCGATATTCCGCTCATCGTCCGGATGTTCCATCAATGGATGACCGTGGGCAGAATCCCTCCGATCAATGCGCTTGCCATCATGTTCTGTTCGTTCATGGGCTTTCAGTCGCTCCTTTTCGCGATGCTGTTCGACATGGAGTCGAACAGGGAACTGAAAGGCACGGATCATCCGAATTATTATTGACATCACCCATCCCGCCCACGTCCATTTTTTCAGGAACGCGATCATAATCTGGCGGGGGAGGGGCCACGATGTTTCGATCACCAGCCGCGAGAAGGATGTGACGCTCGATCTGCTGCGCCGGTACGGTCTCGAGCACACATGCCTCGGGGCCCGGGGGCGCTCCATGACCGGCCTCGTGCGCGAACTTGCCGTGAGAACCGGGCGGCTGGTGTCCTTCGCCGCCAAATTCCGGCCCGATGTCATGGCCGCCATCGCCGGAACCTTCATCGCACCGGCGGGCAGGCTCCTGGGGATTCCGACGGTGACCTTTACCGACACGGAACACGCGGGCCTGTCGAACCGTTTCGCCTTTCCCCTCACCACACACCTCGTGGTGCCGGAATGCTACAACCGCGTCATAAAGCGCACACATCTGCGCTACCGGGGATATCATGAGCTGGCATATCTCCATCCCGACAGGTTTTCGCCCGACCCGTCCGTTCTCGGGGAACTCGGTGTGCGCGAAGGGGAACGGTATGCCGTTCTCCGGTTCGTGTCCTGGCAGGCCGCCCATGACGCGGGCCATACGGGCCTGTCCCCGGAGATGAAACGCAGGGCTGTCGAGCTGTTGTCCCGCCGCGTGCGGGTGTTCATTTCCTCCGAGAACGAGCTGCCTCCCGATCTCGCACAGTACCGGCTGCCGACGTCGCCGGAACGTATCCACCATGTCCTGGCTTTCGCGTCGCTCCTGTTCGGCGAAAGCGCCACAATGGCATCCGAATGCGCCGTGCTGGGGACGCCTTCGGTGTTCATCGACAACGACGGGCGTGGATACACCGACGATCAGGAGCGCGTGTATGGTCTCGTGCGGAACTTCACCGAATCCCCGGAGGACCAGGAACGCGCGATCGAGGCTGGCGTGGAGGTCCTCGATGACGACGGGTTGGACAATCGATGGGACGGGAAACGCAAAAGACTCATCGACGATTCAATCGATGTGACGGCCTATATTGTCGATATCGTCGAGCGGGCGGGATCGCGGACAGTATGAACGTTCATGCCGGGACGGGACATGGTGTGACACCATAACGGAGCCGATGGATCATGTGCGGAATTGCGGGAATTCACAAGCTCGGCGGCGGCGTGATGGATACGCGGAGCCTCGTGCGAATGGCGGAAACGCTCGGCCATCGCGGACCCGATGACGGGGGATTCGCCCTGCTTGGAGAACATGCCGCGTCATGCCGCTTCTACGGTGCGGACAGGGTCGCCATGCCTCCGGAGGCCCGGGCCGGATTCGCCCATCGGCGCCTTTCCATCATCGATACCTCGTCACGCGGCGTACAGCCCATGGCTTACGGGGACGATGGTGTGTGGATTACCTATAACGGAGAGATATTCAACTATCTGGAACTCCGCGCTGAACTGGAATCGGCGGGTCATCGCTTCCGCACGGCCACGGACACCGAAGTGCTGCTTGCGGCCTGGAGCCAATGGGGCCCGGAATGCCTGCCGCGTTTGAACGGCATGTGGGCATTCGCGATATGGGATACACGCAGACGACGCCTCTTCCTTGCCCGCGACCGCTTCGGCATCAAGCCGCTCTACTACACGACCGTCCGGGGATCACTGGCCTTCGCCTCCGAGCCTGGTGCATTGCTGGCGCTCGACGGTGTCTCGCGTGAACCTGACATGCGCGCCGTGGCCGACTATCTCGTTCATTCACGCCTGGATTGTTTCCCCTGGACATTCTTCCGTGACATCGCGCGTCTGCCTCCGGGCGCCTGTCTCGATTTCGGTTTCGACGACGATGTCCCCCCTGAGCCCTCGGCCTGGTGGAATATCGGGGAAACGCTCGAGGAGCCGCCATCCGATGACGCTTCATGCGCGGCCCGTTTTCTCGAACTCTTCACCTCCGCGGTCAGGCTCCGGCTCAGGAGCGACGTCCCCGTCGGCACCTGTCTGTCGGGAGGATTGGACAGCACGGCGGTGGTCTGCACGGCCCGCCCGTGGCTGGAACCGGAAAACCAGAAGACCTATTCGGCGGTCTATGACGCTTC
>CAYNWJ010000042.1:0-8685 GCA_964400815.1 uncultured bacterium | reverse complement strand
GGCGATGAAACGGTTCATGTCGAGGAGGCCGTGAGGTTTGCGGATGTGGACAACAGGCGGACCTTCCCCACGGCCGCGACACTTCTCAGGGATATGGACGATGTGATCGCCGCACAGGGAGAGCCGTTCAATTCGACCAGCCAGTACGCGCAGTACAAGGTGTTCGAGCTCGCGCGGGAGCACGGGACCACGGTGACGCTGGACGGCCAGGGCGCGGACGAGGAACTGGCCGGGTATCATTATCTCCATCCCGTTCACATCGCCGGGCTGCTGCGCCGGGGCCGCGTGTTCGATGGGCTCCGGGAATTCGGCGCGTACCGTTCACGGACGGCGGCGCCTCTGTCATCGGCCCTGCTGGCGACGGGTGCGGGCTTCCTGTCGCACCGCGCCATGATACGGTGGGCGAACAGGTACGATCCGGGGCGTTCCGTGGGGTGGGTCCTTCCGGAAATACGCGAACGGGCCGCCGGGATCAGGCCGCCTGAAATACCACGCTTCGGCGACCGTCTGAACGGGCGGCTATACGAGTTGTTCGCGGTGTCCAGCCTGCCCGCTCTTCTCAGATACGAGGACAGGAACTCCATGCGCTTCTCGATCGAGGCGCGGCTTCCCTTTCTCGATCACCGGCTCGTCTCGTTCCTCTTTTCCCTCCCCGCCGAACGCAAGATCAGGAACGGCTGGACAAAGCACATCATGCGCCTGGCCATGAAGGGGATCATACCGGAATCCATCAGGACACGCACCGACAAGATCGGGTTCGCCACGCCCGAGTCATCGTGGTTCCGCGGTGAATTGCACCAGTTTGTCCGCGGAGTCATCGACTCCACGGAAACGCGCGGGCGGGAGCTCTATGATGTCGGAAAACTTCTCGAGCTGATCGATGCGAACGCGGCGGGCGGGATCGATGCGGGACGCGCCATATGGCGGGCGGTCAATCTGGAGTTGTGGTTCAGGTCTGTGGTCGATTGACCGGACCTGCCGGCCGGAACGAACGTTCATGCCCATTGCAATGCTGAATTGTTTGACCGGGGGAAGCTGCATGGTATTTTCACATATCTCTGACACGGACGATACGATGACCGAAAGAACGCGCGGATCGGTGCTGGGGACGCTCGACGATGTGCTTGCATCAGCGAAAGAAAAGGACTACGCGGGTTACGGCAAGTTCGACGCCCTCGAAAGCCCCGTTCTGTCCGCCATGTCCATGCAGAACCGCTGGCTGCGCATTCTCATCACCCAGGCGGTGAAGGAATGCCCCTTCCACATCCGCCCCCTGCTCGGTGTGCGGACATCGCGCAATCCCAAGGGCATCGCCCTGTTCGCGCGGGCGCTGCTTTCGCGGCATGAAGCGGCGGAGGACGGGAGCGCCCCGGCGGAAGTCATTTCCCTCCTGGACTGGCTCCTGTCCAATCCGAGCCCCGCCGTGGGGAATCTGTGCTGGGGCTATAATTTCATCTGGCAGAGCCCCCTCTTTCTGCAGGACCGGAACGAGCCCAACGTGATCGTGACCATGTTCGCCGGTGAGGCGCTGGTGCACGGATATCGGGTTACGGGGGAAAGCAGGTTCCTCGACGCCGCCATGTCCGTGGGCCGCTTTATCCTCGACGACGTTCCGGTTCTCCATGACGGCGCGGATGAAAGGGCCATCGCCTATGTCCTCCGTCCCGTGAAAGCGGTGGTGCTCAACAACAACGCCCTCGCCGGAGCGTTCCTCGCCAAGCTCTGGAAGGAGACCGGCGAGGACCGGCTGCTTGTGAATGCGCGCAGGCTCATCACCTATACCGTAAACCGTCGGACGGATTACGGCGCCTGGTATTACACCCATCCGGCGGGTAAATCCCACATTACACACGACAACTATCACACCGGCGGCATTCTCGATGCGCTCCGGGAATTCGGTGATGAGACGGGGGACGACATCTTCGAATCCGTCTGGCGGGAGGGGATCGACTATTACGCCCGCAATCTGTTCGAGCCGGACGGGGCCCCGCGCTGGATGAGCGCCCGGCCCTATCCCCGTGATGTTCACGGCGCCGCGCAGGGGATCATCACGTTCGCCAAAGCGGCTGGGGTCGATACGGCCTTCCTTGAACAGGCGCTCAGGATCGAGCGGTGGACGGCCGGACATCTCTACCGTCCTGAAACCCGCGACTATATATATCGTGAGGGACGCTTCATGAAATGGAACTATTCCCTGATGCGCTGGTGCAACGCCTGGATGGCCCGCGCTTTGGGAGAACTGGCGCTCGCTCTGTGAGCGGATGCCGCACGGGTTCGTGCGTCGGCGCTTCCCGCACACAGCTCCCATGGATCTAATATACGGTCGGACTGTCATGATGCACTGAGACGACCACAGTCCGTTCGTCCCCCCACAAGAGCGGGGGACAGGACGGCACGTCCGAGGGGGGTCTCTTTGCAGAAAAGCAACACTCATCCCCTGTCACATTCGTGACATCCCCCTCTCCCGCGCGAAAGAGGGGGAACTTTCGGGCGTTTCCCGCTGTTGTCTGAAGAATGTCAAGGGTGTATATTCCTGTTGCTTCGAATAACACATTTCACCGCGGTCTGGCTGCCATGATCGGAACAGAACTCAGACATGATCCCTCGCTGTCGATGCCGGAGCGGGCGTATGTTTCCGTCCTCGGAGCGCCCATCAACGGCCTCCGCATCAGAGCGCGGAGGGTGCTTCCCTGTCTTGAGAGCCTTTCGGGTTCTGTGCGCAGCATCCTGGACGCCGGGTGCGGGCAGGGTGTGTTCGCGTTCGAGATCGCCCGGAAGCTGCCCGAGTGCTCCGTGGTCGGCATCGATCTCGATGAACGGCTCATCAGCCGCAACTGCCGCATAGCCGCAGCCGCCGGGCTGGACAACTGCCGTTTCGAGAGACACGACATCACCATGCCCTGGAGCGGGGAACCTTTCGACGCCGTGGTGAGCGTGGATGTTCTGGAGCACATCGAGGACGACGCGGCGGCGCTTGCCATGTGCCGTTCGGCGCTCAGGACGGGCGGTGAACTGCTGCTCCATGTGCCCGGAGCCACACGCCGCTGGCTTTTCTTCGGCTGGAAGGAGAATTTCGACGTGGACGGTCATGTACGGCGGGGCTATACCCTCGATGAGATCACGGCCCTCGTCAAGCGCGCCGGTTTCGGGATAGCTGAGTCCTATTACACATATGGGTGGATCGAGACGGTGACGAACAATCTTTCCTACCTGATCACCGGGGCGCGGATGCGGAACAGGCATCTCTATGCCCTCGTGTTCCCGCTGCTCCTGCTCCTGTCGTGGTTCGGAAGAAACAGCCGACCGGAACGGGGCGCGGGCGTGTTTGTGCGCGCCGTCGCGGAACCTCATGGGGAAACGGGGGGCGGAAAGTGACGACGGCCGGCACGGACATAGTCCTCGTTTTTCCCGGGCAGCACCGTGTGCAGCTCGGCGGAGCGCTGCTCCACCTCCCCCTGTCCCTCCTCTCGCTTGCCGCCTGGCTCAGGGAGCGCTCTCCGGCCTTGGGGGACCGTATCCACATTCTCGACATGCATGTCCGCGAACTCACAGGCGGGGATTTCCGTTCTGCGCGCATCGTGGGAATCTCGGCCATGACCGGACACCAGATAAGGTACGGTCTCGAGGCGGCCCGTCTGGCGCGGGAAGCAAGTCCCGATGCCGTCATCGTGTGGGGCGGCGTGCATCCATCCCTCCTTCCCGAACAGACCGCGCGTCACGAACTGGTCGACGCGGTGATCGTGGGCGAGGGGGAGGAGACATTCCGCGAGGTGGTGGAAACCGTCTTCGCGGGGGGAGAGATCGCGGGAATCCCCGGAACGTGTGTCGCCGGTGACGACGGTGTGGCGGTCATGGGGGATGCCCGTCCCTTTATCGATTTGAATGCCGCTCCCCTGCCCGCCTATGACCTCGTGGAGATGGACCGCTACCAGGGCATCGAGCACCAGTTCGACTACCAGTCGTCCCGCGGGTGTCCCTTTCGCTGCGGTTTCTGCTACAATACCGTCTTCTGCGGTCGTAAATGGCGGGCCAAGAGCGCCGGGAAGGTCCTCGACGAGCTCGAACACCTGTGCTCGACCTATCGCATCAAGCATGTCGCCACGGTGGACGATGAGTTCTATATCGACCGCCGCCGCGCCGGGGAGATCATTCGGGGGCTTGTCGAACGCGGCATCGACTGCGATCTCATCACCTCCTGCCGTCTCGACATCGTGAGGAAATTCCCGCCTGACATGTTCAGGGCGATGCGGGAGGCGGGATTCACACAGATTTTCTTCGGCGCCGAATCGGGATCGAACGATATCCTGGCCGCCATCGGCAAGGATATCACGGACGAAGATATCATCGAGGGCGCCCGCATGGTGGCTGAAGCGGGCATGCGCCCCGTGCTGAGCTTCATGAGCGGTTTCCCGGATGAGACGTTCGAACAGTTCGGCGGGACCCTTGACCTCATCGAACGGCTCTGGTCGCTCCATCCGCTGGTGACGGTCAACGGCATCTTTCCCTTCAATGCCTATCCCGGAACGCGGCTCTTCGAGCGGGCGCGGGAACTCGCCATTTCCATGCCGGAATCCCTCGATGAATGGGGGGCATGGACGTTCCAATACGAACCGGACAATCCCTGGCTGGATGACACGAAGAAACGGTGGATGGAGATCGCCTTCTACATCGTCCGTTTCCGGTATTATCTGGCGCGCTATTCCGACAGGTACGGGAATGGAATCCGTGCCGGTCTCATCGGCCTTGCCCTTCTGCCGCTCAGGTTTTCCGCGCATGTAAGGTGGCGGCGCAGGTGGTTCGGATTCGCGCCCGAATGGCGTATCTTCGCCTGGCTGGTCAGGAAAACATTCGGATATCTGTAGGATTCTTCCGATGTAATGGCGGGTTAAAGGTCACGGCGGGGGACGCTTCATCTCTCAGACCCGCCGGGCTCAAGGATCAGCAGCGCTTCCTCGATGATCGACCAAGCGAGCACGGCGTTCATGAATGAGCCGGTGTGGACGAATCGCCGCGTCCCGCCGTCGAATGACGCGGCACCGTCCGGTTCGGGGCTCAGATTGTCCAGCGCCGCAGGCACGACCCGGTAAAGCCGGAAACCGCCTTCGCCGTCCCGGGGACAGACGGGAATGATCGATTCGGTCCGCTCTTCCAGCTCCTGTTTCGTGAGCATGTCGGTACGGCTCCCGGAGGTGCGTGACAGGAGCAGCACCGTGTCCTTGCCGCCGGCGACCGATATTCCGGCCGGGGATGTGCCGGCATGCACCGCGAAATCCGGGGCGTCCGGTCCGTTAAGTTCCTCCTTGAGCAATCCGTCACCCGACATGACCACGATCTTCCCGCCGGCTTCGACACTTTCCGCGGCGACCTTTCCCGCTGACAGCAGGTCCCCGTTTTGCGATTCGAGCGCCGCAATCCGGCCGGTGAACGCATCCATGCAGGAGCGGAAGGTCACGGGCGCGGATTCATCGGTCCGCCCGATGCCGCCCGACCGCTGGTATATTTCGGCGGCAAGGGCGGAAACCACCGCCGCAAGCACCGCCGCCCTCCCCGGCAGACGTGGACGCTCAGGCGTCCGCGTTCCGGGAAGGAGCCCGTCATCGGGAAGCCCGGTGGAAACCATGGGAGCATCGGCCGGAACGATATCGTCCGCCGACGGAGCACCGAGAACGATTGCCCGCGCACCCGTTTCGAGGGCACGGCGCACGATACTGTCGGCCGCTGCCATGAGCACCACATCCTCCGGACGCACCGTCTCCGCCATTCCCGCCGACCGGAGGGGAATGAACAACCGTGAAAGACCCTCCTTCGTTTCGGCCGCGAAACCGTCGATGGCATCGTAACCGGTGCGGATGAAACAGCGGTTGCGGGATATGAGCGTATCGGCCGCCAGATTGGCCGCCGTGCGGATGGATTCCGCGCCGTCCCGTGCAACCTTTTCCAAGAGCAGACGGAGCGATGTGCGGAAGTTCCGGTCCGCGCCGTCCGCGCCGGAGCATGAGAGGAATGTCTGTATGGCGGGGAATGCCGATATCGCCGCGAGGTTTTTCAGGAACGAGCGCCTGGTCTTCACGGTCATCAGTTCATTTCGAAGAGATTCATGACGGGTTTGGTCTTCTGGGGTGTCTGGAGCCGCTGGTCGCTGAACAGCATGACGAATTTCTGGAACAACTGGGGATCGAAATCCTGCACCATCTGCTTCTGCATGATCTTGAGGGCGTCGAAGGCCTTCTGGGAGCGCTTGTAGGGCCTGCGGGCGGTCAATGCCTCGAACACATCGGCGATCATGCATATCTTGCTGTACAGATGGATCTTGTCGCCCTTCAGGGCAAGAGGATACCCGGAACCGTTGTTGCGCTCGTGATGCTGAAGAACGACCGCCTTGAGCTCGGGCGTGAGTTGTTCGCTGTCCTGAAGGAGTTTGTATCCCAGCAGGGGATGCTGTTTCATGACCTTCCATTCCTCTTTCGTGAGCTGGCCGTGCTTCGTGAGGATCTCACGGGGTATCTGGCTCTTGCCGAGATCGTGCAGGAAGAGCGCCGCGGCGATCTTTTTCATGTCGTGTTTCGATGTGTCGCTGATCACCGCCTTCGCCAGCCCGATGCCGAAGACACCGACATTCACGGAATGGGTGTATGTGGTGAAGTCATAGGATGTCAGGCGGATGAGATTGGTTATCGCGTCTTCGTCCTCGAGGACATAATCCATCGTGGTCCCGATGGATGCCTTGTAACGCATGATCGACTCGCGGTCGGGTTCGTTGAAAACTTCCTTGGCGATATTGACGACGAGTACATGGGCGATTTCCGATTTCTGTTCGGGGGGAAGGTCGGGATCGGCGAGAATGCCCTTGAGGTTTTTCTCGACATACTGCGTATAGTAATCGCGTTCGGAGCTTTTGATGTAGACGATCGTTATGTTGTTTTCGATGAGTTTTTTCCGCACTTCCGCTGTAAACCTGTCGGTCCCCGAATGAAAAAGGACCATCCTGTCGTCCTTGAAACGGACATATATGTCGAATGAGCTGATGGTATCGACAAGAAGCGTCCGCAGGTATACGGGAAGATATGCCTGTTCGGTGATACGAGCCATGTATGTATCCGATTATCCTGAATCCGGATGTGATTGTTCTCTTAAAATCCTACCAATATTACACCACTATGCAGCCATATGACCGCTCTTAGTTGTATAACATTTATGCATTTATCGGTGACAAGTCAAGAAATTAATTCATTTGTGCGTGAAAGTCAAGGTGCCGCAATGAATATCGATAAAATAATACGTTTATTATTATAGTATTTACTATCGTAAAATATATTTTGAGGGTACAGTGGACTGTCAAGAGCGCGGGTCTGGCACGTTCACGAACAAAATATTTGCAGGTATGTTTGAAATGAGTGCGCGGCGCTCTTCTTACGGTGTGTTTCAGGATTATTTCGGCATATGAAAGGGTTCGCTTTGTGCTCCGTCAGTTCAACGGGAGCATGTAGTCGACCAGGCGACTCGATGTCTTGCGGAGATTGAGGCTAATGAGGCGTGCGATGCCCTTGATGATCTTGACGGCTATACGGGGATGTTCTTCGGAAATTTTCTCGAAGCGCTCACGAGTGAGCACGATGAGCGTGGAGCGTGTGCGCGCCTGCACGGTGGCTGACCGGGGGTAGTCGTCGATGACGGACATTTCACCGATGGTCCGTCCCTTGCCCACGGTGGTGATGACGACGTCGCTCGATACCTTCGATGTCTTCACGACCTCCAGGGTGCCGTCGGCCACGAAGAACAGGCTGTCCCCGCGGTCTCCCTCGAGAAAGATCGTTTCACCGGAAACGCAATCGCAGAGCTGAAGGAATCGCGCCGCAATCCTCGCTTCACCGTGGTCGAGCGTGTTGAAAATGGGAATGGTGTCGAGCAACTCGATGATCTTCAGTTCCCGCATGATTTTTTCGTCGATGGCCCGGCTGTTCATGACTGTCGCCTCTTGTTCGATGGCACATGAAAAAACCCCGAACAAGCCGGGGCCGACATGAGTGTGCCTGCACGAGGATCCCTTCCTTCAATCATGAACGGGTGCGCCATGGTCCCCCGGCTTCGCGGGAGCGGAAGAAAATGATGTGTGCCGGCACGTGAGCCTCAATACGGGAATTCCACCCTGATGTCCCGCGTGTCGAGGGCGCGGCACAGGGCATATCTCTGCGATTCCAGATGCTGCGTCGGGAGGTCGTATTGCAGGCACAGGTTGATCTCGTATTCGAGCCATGCGAGATGTTTGTTGATCTCGCGGCTGCTGAGCGCTTTGGTATCGACCATGACATCCCCCGTTATATTGGGCGCCGCCGCCGAACGAGCAGGAAACTCTTTTTTTGGGTTTTTCCCGGTTGAGCGGCGGCGCCGTCAGATGATTTCCACGCATAGATAATAGCAACTTATGTGCCAGAAACATCCACCTGCGGAAGCGTCCGGACCAAATGCCCATAAATCCCCATGAAGCGGGGAGTTGCGGCGGCCGTGGGATATGCGGTTGGAAAATTGCGTGCGGATGCGTTTCGTTTGCGTGGCGTTTGGAGCGCGATTTGTCGCGTCAAAATGTCGGAGAAACGACAAAAGTGTCGAGATTGGATCGAGAGCATTCCCCTGACTTCAGTCCGGGATCATAATAACCCCCCTCGGTCTTCGACCGTATCCCCCCTG